>DASTZZ010000055.1 GCA_035764005.1 Terriglobales bacterium | reverse complement strand
CCCATGCTGGTGTCGAAGGTGGCGTAAGTCCCGGGCTGACGAGCCATGCAGTTTCTCTCCGTTGTGAAAATGGCAAACGACTAATGTAAAGCATTTGCGAGCTGCGCGTGCGGGGCAGCGATTTCGTGGGCTCCGGATGCGGAGACCTTTCGCCCTCGACAAACTCGGAGCTGGCCATCCGGCCATCTCCGACCCACCGCCTACCGGCGCCGGTTCCGTTAACGCTTCGCGGCGGTTGAGCTTGCCGGCGCTGCTGCAGGTTGATCTGTCGGCAAAGGCTGATTGAGTAACAGCGTGACGTCGGGCGGGACTTTATCGAGATTCGCGAGCATGAGGCTCACCTGCCACATCTGCGTTTGACTGAGTGACTGTTGGAACGACGGCATGCCGGTCATGCGAATTCCATTTTCAACTTTCCAATAGGTCTCGCCGGGTGGATCGTCGGTTACACCGTGCTTTGGATCGATCAACTGTGGCGGACGTGGATACATGCCCTTTGCCACTGAGCTTGGGTTTCCTCCGCCGATGCCGTGGCACACGGCGCAGTGCTCGCGATAAATGTGCGCGCCCGCCATGTAGTTCTCGGCAGTGGGTTGAATCGCAACCGTCCGCGGATATTCCTTATCCATCCTGCCGTGCAGGCCCATCTTTGCGAACTTCTTTTCGAACGGCATTGCTGGAGCACCGGTCGCGACTGGCGCGTAACCAAAACGGAAATAACAGTACACGGTGATTGGGATGATGATCAGGCCAATAATCAATCCGAGCAGAAATGCAGGAAAGCGTGAGGGTCGCATGGCTCAGCATTGTAGTGGGTGAGGCGCAGAAACTTGAGCGTTCTCTGTGAAGAATGTTGAAGCTCAGCGATCGTCATTCCGAACGCCTGACGTTGGCGTGAGGAATCCCTGCAGTTGCCAATCACGCAACCTAGAAGTTCGTAGGGATTCCTCACTCCTGCCCCCGCGAACAGCGCGCGTGAGCATCCGTTCGGAATGACAGAAAAAAGCTGCTATTCGTAACGCAGCGCCTTGGTCGGATTCACACCTGCGGCGCGCCGTGCGGGAATCGTCGCCGCAATGAGCGCGACGAGGCTTACCAGCACCACAACGCAAGCCAGCGTGAAGGGATCTGTGTGTGACACGCCGTAGAGCTGGCTGCCGAGATAACGGCCGAGCAGGATCGCTGCAGGAACGGCAACTACGATGCTGATTCCCGCGAGCCAGAGCACCTCGCGCATGATCATGCCCACAACGGAACGGCGGCTAGCGCCAAGCGCCATGCGGATTCCAATCTCGCGCGTGCGTTGCGTAATGGAGAACGACAGCACTCCGTAGAGTCCCACCGCCGAGAGGAAGCTGGCGAGGATGCCAAAGCTGATGGCGAGAAAGGCGATGATGCTCTCGTTGGTGACATCGCTCTCGATTTGCGTATCCATGGTCTGCAGGGATATCAGCACAAGCTTGGAGTCCAGGTTCTGCATCGCGCTGCGCACAGTGTTCATCGCCTGATCCGGAGGTTGCCATGTGCGGATATAGAACTGCATGAAGCCAAGCTCGCGCCTCACGTCCGGCTGCCAATACGGAGCGAAGACGGTCGGCTGAATTTCCGAGCGCAGGGTTCCATGCTTGGAGTCTTTGACGACCCCGATAATCTGATATTCGGGTTTGTCCTCCGGAGCACCCCCGCGAGCGAAATTGCGGCCGATCGCGCGCTGTGCGTCGCCGAAATAGCGTTTGGCAAAGCTTTCATTCACCAGCGCAACCTTTGCGCCCGTGCCGTCCTGTTCGGTAATGTCTCGGCCTGCGACCAGTGGGATCTTCAGCGTCTCGAAATATTTTGTGCTGATTTGCTCCCACTCAACATTCATTCGCTCGTTCTCGCCCGGAGTGTAGCCCGGAATGCCGATGCTGCTGCGCTCATCATTGCCGGCCAATTCGGGATCGCTGGTTGCCGCAGCCGAGCGCACGCCGGGAAGAGCTGAAAGCCTGTCGTCGATGGTTTTGTAGAGCTGAGGATTCAACTCTGGCCGGTATCCGGCCATGCCCGGCGCAACTCCAAACGTGACCAGATGATCGGTAGCGAAGCCCACGTCCACGTTCTTCAGGTTGTGCAACGTGCGTACGAACAGCCCCGCTCCGAAGAGCAGCAAGAGGCTGAGTCCCATTTGCACCGCAACAAAGCCACGGCGCAAACGAAGCTGGCCGCCGCTCGAAGTCGTAAGCTGCTCTTTCAGTGTCTGGACCAAATTGGGACGCCAGAACTGCAGCGCCGGAGCCAGGCTGAAGAGCAGTCCGACTGCAATCGACACTCCGAAGTTGAACAGCAGAATCCGGGAATCGAGCCCCGACGAGAAGGGAATCTGGCCGACCGAATCGGTGAACAGCTTGTTTAACAACAATTGAGCGATCACCGGCGCGAGTACGATACCGAGAATTCCGCCTGAAAGCCCCAGCACAACGCCCTCGATCAGCAGTTGCTGCACTACGCGCATACGCGAGGCTCCGAGAGCGTAGCGAACCGACATCTCGCGAATACGTCCGACAGCGCGCACCAGCAGCAGTCCAGCGATATTGGCGCATGCGATCAGTACCACCAGGCCAACCATGGCCATGACAATGAGGAGCGGCGTTCCAATTTGGTCGCGAACCGGCGAAAAGCCGGTGGCGGAAGGAATCAGGTCGAGATGCGATTTATCGAGGAATCCCTGACGGAACTTCGGAGTGGCGTTCGGCATCGCCTTGAGTTCGTCTTCGCGGATTGAGTGCCAGAGCGGCGCGAGCCCAACCTGCGCCTGTTCTGCTGTGATTCCCGGTTTGAGACGACCGAAGATGTTGAGCCAGCGCGAGCGGCGATTGTCGAGATCGTTCCATCCCGGCGTGATCTGCGGCTTCATCATCATTGGCGTAAAGACATCCGGCGCCTGGCCAACGACGATGCTCCTGAAGTTCGGCGGAGCCACGCCGACTACGGTGAACGGATGGCCATTGATGAGGATGCTGTCGTTCACGACGCGCGGGTCGGAACCGAAGCGTCGCTCCCAATATCCGAAGCTGAGTACGACGACGGGATTGCGCTCCTGCACCTCATCATCGGACTGCACGAATAGCCGGCCGATCGCAGGTTTTATGCCCAGAACATCGAAGTAGTTTCCCGAAACCAGTTCGCCGTTCACGAGTTCGGGTTGGTTGCGCCACTGTATGCCGACTTGAACCTGGTCGGTCGCGAGCACGCCGTTAAACACCGTGTTCTTGTCGCGAATGTCTCGGTACATCGGGTAGGAGAAATAGTCTTTGTCGCTTCCTCCGTAGGCGCTCGTGCGTCCGCGATCGCTGCCCGTGGCGTTCAGCCTCACCAACTGTTCCGGATGTTGCACCGGCAAGCTGCGCAGCATGACTTGATCGAGCAGGCTATAGATCGCCGTGTTCGCGCCGATGCCCAGCGCCAGCGTTGCCACCGCCGTAAGCGTGAAGGCTGGCGACTTGGTCAGTTGGCGCAGCGCGAAACGAATGTCCTGGAGAAAGCTGTCCATGAGACTCCTTGGAGGATTAAAGACAAATATTCGAGCTACTGAATGCACGCCCTCGTCCATGAGACGTCATTTCTAAGTTATTGATTCAGTGAGGGTGCAGAGAATGGCCCTGACCGGAATCAACAGGGGATCGTTCGATTCCGGACAGCAACTCGACCTTCAAAATCCGAGCCTCAATTCGCGACTGCCTGCACTAGAGCTTCGATTCCGCTGATGTTTTGCAGCAGGTCATCCGGAATGGAATGGCGCTTGGCAAGATAGGCAGGCGAATTGTAGGAAAGCCAGGTTTGCCGCCCGGGATCCTCGCCCACGAGGATCTTTTGTGGAAGATCGAGCGCGGTGGAAGGAGCACCGAGCATCACCGGAGTTCCCAATTTGGGATTGCCGAAGATTACGAGCTTCGTCGGCGGCATACGGAAGCCGGCGGCTACGGCTTCGCCGCTGAGATCGATGGTTGCGAAGATCTTCATTCCCTTGCTGGTCAGTGTGCGCTCCAGCTTCTGCATGGTCTCGGCGAAGGGATGCTGGCTTCGAACACTTACAACACCATTGCCCTCTTTGCCTGCAGCGACAGACATAGAACCTCCTTTTTACGAGTAGGCGCCTTTAGTTCGTCAAAGCTGGCCGGACACTTCGTAGACAGCGGCAGGTCGTCATTGCATTCAGTGACTGCGCGCGCTTCCGCAAAGCTGGAGGAAAGTCGAGAAGTCGCAGTGATAGTCGCAGAACAGCGATAGTCGCAGAACAAAGAAGAAAACGGCGACGACCCAGCACAGTGATCTCCCGAATTTGGGCACTATGCTGGACTGCCGCCGTTGATGTGTCAAGAACTAGTGAGGATCAGCCCTTCATTCGCCGACGCTGGCAACTGGTGACGACCTCGGTCGGGTCGATGGCGTCGCGGTCTTTCTGCATCTCGACCACCTTTCCATCTTTGTCGATCAGGTAAGTCACGCGTCGCGCGGCTTTGTAGCTTGGGTTGTAGACGCCGTATTCCTTGCTGATATCGCCGCCCATATCACTGAGCAGCGGGAAGGTGACGCCGATCTGCTGCGCCCACGCTTTGTTGGCGAATGGACTGTCCATGCTTACACCCAGAACCTGGGTGTCTGTGCCTTCCAGGGTCTTCAGCTGATCCTGGTAGGCTTTCATTTCCTTCTCTCAACCGCCGGTAAAGGCGAAGACGTAGAAGGCGAGCACGACATTCTTTTTGCCGTGGAAGTCGGAGAGTTTTACTTCTTTCCCATTCTGATCGCGCAGCGTGAAGTCGGGCGCGGTGTCGCCGACTTTGACCTTCGGATCGGGCGTTGACGCCTGGTCCGCCGCCATCGCCGAGATCGTGCCGAGCAACAGCGCTGCCGTCAGTAATGAGCCTATGGCCCTGGTTCGCATATGAGTTGCTCCCAATAAAAGCAAGTCAGATTACTCGCCGGTGAGCTAGAGCGTCAACCCTTGGTGTCTTGCGTCACGCGGCAAAAACCCAGTAGAGTGCAGTTTCAGTACCACCATGGCGCAAACCAGGCACGCGGGCAAGGCGAAAATACAGGCTGGGTCGCAAGAGCAGGGACGAGTTTCCCCGCGTATTTCGCCTAATGGAGCACGCGGAGGCGATAAATATCAGCGGATTCTCTCGGCGGCCATCGACGTGATCGCCGAAAAAGGATTCCACAGCAGCCGGGTCTCCGATATTGCCGAGCGGGCAGACGTTGCTGACGGCACCGTATATCTGTATTTCAAGTCCAAAGAGCAGATCCTCATGGCCGCGCTCGATGGGGCTTTCCAAGCTTTCTATCGTCTGGCGCAGCAGGAACTGAAGCAGGCGTCGAGTCCCAGAATGAAATTGCGCGTTCTCGCCCGCTTGCATCTGCGGGAGCTTGGCCGCAACCGCAGCCTGGCAGTCGTGCTGCAGACCGAACTCCGCCAGAGCGCCAAGTTTCTTGCTGAGTTTTCCCAACGCGAGCTGAAAGGATACTTCGACCTGATTCGCGAGATCATTCGCGAAGGGCAAGCTGCCGGCGAGATTCGGCGCGATGTCTCCGATAAGCTTGCCGCCGCTTGCCTATTTGGTGCTCTCGATGAATTAGCCACCGCTTGGGTCTTAGGTACACGCGAGCACGATCTCGCCGCAGCCGCTGATCCGGTAATGAACCTTCTCTTCGCCGGCATGGAGGTTCGCTCCTGAGCCTTCGCACTCTCAACGACATCTTCTTCGTTGCGGTTGACCGCGACCTGCCGCGCGTCATGAGCTACGAACGCTCAGATACCTGGTGCGACATCAGCTCGCGGGAACTATACGCGCGCGTGTACCACACGGCGCGCCAGTTGCAGCAGTGGGGGATCGCGAAAGGTGATCGTGTCGCGCTGATCGCCGAGAATCGTTTTGAGTGGGCAATCACTGACTGGGCTTGTCTGTTACTCGGCGTCGTAGACGTACCCATTTACCCGACGCTCACTGCTGAGCAGACCGAGTTCATGCTGGAGAACTCCGGCGCTCAAGCAATCTTCGTTTCCACTCAGAAGCAGCTCGAAAAGATCCTCAGCATCCGAGCGCGGACCAGGCTCGAGCACGTCGTGGTGATGGACGAAATCAACACCGCTGAAGCGATGCGCATGAGCACCATCATGCAAGCCGAGGCGCCAGTCGATCGCGATGCGCAGTTCGACACGGCCGCGAAGGCCGTTGCTCCCGACGATCTCGCCACCATCATCTACACCTCGGGAACGACCGGTGTCTCCAAAGGCGTGATGCTCACGCACGGCAACATCGCTTCCAATTTGGAACAAACAGGGCAGAGCCTCGGCTGGCAGCCCGGCCAGGTTTCCTTGTCGTTTCTGCCGTTATCGCATGTGACTGCGCGACACGTTGATTATCTGTGCTTGTTGCGCGGTGTCACGCTTGCATACTGCCCCAGCTTCGATGAACTGGCGGCGAAGTTGCAGCAGACGCGCCCGCACCTGTTCGTCGGCGTTCCGCGCGTTTACGAGAAAGTCCGCCAGGAGGTGGATCGTCGGGCGAGTTCCGGACTGAAACACAAGATCTACGCCTGGGCGCTGCGGATTGGGCAGCAGCATCGGGCCGAGATCGTGCGCGGCGAAAAGCCTTCAGATTGGCGCTGGAAGGCCGCCAATAAGCTGATCTACTCGAAGGTTTATGCATGGTTCGGAGGACGCACGCAGATGTTTGTCTCCGGCGGCGCGCCACTGGGAATCGATCTCGCGCGCTGGTATGCCGATGTGGGCATTCGCATCCTCGAAGGCTATGGCCTCACCGAAACATCGCCAGTGATCGCCGTAAATACTCCCGAGGCAAACAAGCTGGGCACGGTAGGCAAGCCGCTGGCGAATGTCGAATGCCGTATCGCGCCTGATGGCGAACTGCTCGTGCGCGGTCCTTCGATATTCAAAAGCTACTGGCATAATCCTGCGGAAACCGCCAGAGCCTTCGAGGGCGATTGGTTCAAAACAGGCGACATCGGCACAATCGATGCGTTGGGCTTCCTCAGCATCACCGATCGCAAAAAGGACCTCATCAAGACCAGCGGCGGAAAGTTCATCGCTCCGCAGCCGATTGAGGCCAAGCTGAAGCTGTCGCCTCTTGTCGCGCATCCGATCGTCATCGGTAACGGACGGAAGTTTGCCAGCGTGATTATTTCACCCAACTTTCCCGCTTTGGAACAATGGGCGCGGGAGCGAGACATAGCGTTCCACTCGCGGGAAGAGTTGGTAAGCGATGCCAGGGTGATCGAAGAGTTCGATCGCATTCTAGCTGATGTGAACCAGGACCTCGCGCACTTCGAAACCATAAAGAAGATCGTGCTCGTTCCTGACGACTTCACCGTCTCCGCCGGCGAGGTAACGCCAACGTTGAAGCTGCGTCGCAAGGCGATCGAAGAGAAATACAAGGAGCAGATCGATTCGCTGTATTCGAACTTAGCGACGGTCTCGCGCTAACGGAATCACGGACATCATGCCTGAGTTCCCAGGTTCCACGACAAGATCATCGAGGTCCGGGGTATTTTGAGTTCGGTTCAGCGCGGCGTTCGCAGCCGCAAGAAACCCGGTTGCCTTGACGGGTTACGGCGGCAGTTCTGATGAAAGTCCATCTCATCGACGGCACTTACGAACTGTTCCGGTACTTCTTCGCGCTGCCGAGCTCGGTCGATGCCACCGGGCAGGAGATCGCCGCAGTGCGTGGCGTCACGGCTTCAGTCCTGTCGATGATCGAAGCCGGCGCGACGCATATCGGCGTTGCTACCGATCATGTAGTCGAGTCCTTTCGCAACGACTTGTACGCCGGATACAAAACCAGCGAAGGCGTGCCTCCGGAACTGCTCTCGCAATTTCCAATTCTGGAAGATGCGCTCCGCGCTCTCGGAGTAGTGGTTTGGCCGATGGTCGAGTTTGAAGCGGACGATGCCCTCGCCTCAGCTGCCGCAAAAGCTTCGCTGGATGAGCGCGTCGAGCAAGTGATCATCTGCACCCCGGATAAGGACCTCGGGCAGTGCGTTGTTGGTAGTCGAATCGTCCAACTCGACCGCCGCCGCGAAATCCTGCGCGATGAAAACGGCATAGTCGAGAAGTTCGGGGTCAAGCCGAAATCCATCCCTGACTTTCTCGCCGTGGTTGGCGACACTGCCGACGGCTATCCTGGACTTCCCGGTTGGGGAATGAAGGCGGCAGCGCTGGCTCTTTCCCAATACGAGAATCTGGAAGCAATCCCAAAGGATTGGCAGAAATGGCATCCCAGCATCCGTCGTGCCCGCGCTCTCGCCGAGTCGTTGTTCTCGGATTGGGAAGATGCGCTGCTTTTCCGCAAGTTGGCGACTTTGCGGCTAGACGTGCCTGTTTTCAGTGACTTGGACGAACTGCGCTGGACGAGCCCTCGCGCCGACTTTGGGGTCGTCTGTGAACGATTAGGCGTTCCCGAATTGGCCAAACGGGCAGAAGCAGCCCGAACCCAAATTGAAAAAAGTTCTTGACAGTTTCCGTGACAATGATGAGAATGCCTCCCCGTCCCCCCGAACCAAACTGATAAACGATCAGCTCTGAGCCTCAGGAGTACCCCTATGCAATGGCTCGGCCCCAACATCGCCGACAATTACGAAAGCTCACACTGGCCGGTGCTGCTTTCCGTCTGTCCGGACATCGAGCGGATGCAGAACCGGGAATACACCCTTCACGCTGCAGGGTATGTGGTTGCTTCCGCCAGCACGCTGTTTGCGGCGGAGCAGATGTGTCATCTCTGCAGCTTCGATCTGGTACTGCTCGATCGAGAATGCGCTCCGGACGACGAGGCTGCCGACCTGTTGGAACGCTATCCCAGTATTCTCGTTGAACATGGAATGACCGAACTGGAGCTTCTTTCAAAGCTGCGAGAAGCACTGCAAACAGAGCGCGCGACAGTTGCCGTTCACTAAGGCGCGCGTTCGAGGCCGTCGAAGAAAAGACGGTCGACCGCAAAACTTCCTGCTTCCGGACGGAGTTTCGCGAAGGCGCGGCACCCAACGATTAAGCCGTGCCTTCCCGCTCTCGCTGCCTAGAAGAAGTCAGTCATATCCGCCGCAGTCGCCGACGCGCCGGGGTAGGTCGTAATCCCAAGCGCATCGAGCATGGTACGCAACATGTTCTCGTGCTTGTACAGCGTCGATGAGACGGTCTGCGGTTTTACTTTGGGACCGATCACAGCCGTGTACACCTGTTCTGGGCAAGCCCCCACGGCTCCATCACACTCGTCGAACGTGACAAACAACAGTCCGTCTTCGCCCGGCTGGAATGCCGGCGAGTTCAGCAGCGGAGAGACGTTGTTGGCCAGGAAAGTGTCGGCCTGCCCAACGCTGCCGTCATGGGCATCGTTGTTCACGTCGGGAATGATCAGCGAGTAGTTGGGGAGCTGGTTGGACGCAAGATCAGTCGCGAATTGCGTGAACGGCACGATTTTCTGCTGTGCCGACGGCGTCTTGATCACGTAGTCGTACCACTTCGCGGGATTGTGCCGGTCAACGTACGCGCCCGAGTCTCCGCCCATGTATCCGACACTGGGGAGCGATTGAGCGTAGAGCTTCCAGGTCAGGCCAGCTCGATCCAGCTCAAGGAAAATGTTGTCATCGGTAATTGGCGATGAACACGCATCGCCCTGGCAGCCAAAGTCGTTCGTGCCTGCTGGAAGTGTGCAATTCTGCGCGTTGTGACAACTGCCAGACGAGAGCCACAGATAGTCCATCAGCGACCCGGGCGTGTCTGCGTGGTAATTCAAGGTGTAGCCGTATTGATTTCCCTGTGAGACCAGCCACGGCATTCCGTTCGGGTACACCTCGCTGAACATGTGGTTCTCCTCGATTACCAGCACCACGTGCGATGAATGAGGAACAGCACTGGGCGTGGGCGTAGGAGTGGGCGTCGGAGTTGGCGTGGGGCTTGGTGTGGGAATCGGAGTCGGTGTTGGATTGCCGACAGGAGTCGGAGTTGTAAGTGAGCTCGCATTCGATGCAGTTACCGTGCTGCTGGTTCCACAGCCTGAGATGAAGGCAGCTCCAGCAGAGCAGCCGATTATGAGTGCAGTACTAAGAATGTTTTTGCGAGTAGATCGCATTCAACCTCCACGGGGACTTCGTGGAGGCTACGGAAGCATCTACTCTGGATGGATCAGGTAAGGGTCTTACTCTTAGCCCGAAAGGATACCCAAGGCAAAGTTAAGGGTTAAATGACACGAGTTAAGTGAGCGACCGGGGCTCAGCGTCAGTACCGTTCGCGGTAGCGAATGGGTGATTCTGTATCTGGTGTTCGACACCGGCGATCCGATCAAGGATTCGCGCTTACAGCAAGTCGGCCACTGCAAGCGCGATCAGCCCGATAGGGAGTCGTTCCCGATTTGGGTCTTACTCGGCGAAGCTGCCGACGAAGGCGCTGCGTTTGCCGTGACGATCCCAGTCAACACCTAATCCGGGACCTTGATACTCATCGGTCATGGCGACAGCCGCCATCGAGTGATTCAGCTTGGCCAGCGGAGGATAATAGGTGACCTCGGCGCCACAGGAATGATCGTTCTCGGTGAGAGCCCGTGTGCGGATCTCCGCCAACTGCCCGGCGCGGAGGATTCCCTGGCCGTGATGAGCGGCGTCGTGAAAGACACTCATCTCGATCGTAGTGGGGATCACTTTCACCACGTCGGAAACCAGCTTCCCACCCATGTGCTCGGCGAAAGAAACCAGCGCCTCACGCTGGGCCGGTGTAGCCTGCTCATCGACCAGCATCACCGACTTTGCCGGATAAGGGCTGGCGTAAGGATCTCCAATGGTCGCGCTGGCCTTTACAGCGGCAATCACGGTGAGTCCATCGAGGTTCTGCCCGTTCCAAATCCCATGGTTCACATGCCAGGCAAGTAGCGCCTGATCGCCTGTAAGGTTGACCTCGCTGTTCGCAAAGCACTGGGCCACGTACACGTCAGCGCTGCGGCTTTCCAGATAGTCACCGCTGATCTTCTGCGACGGCTGGCTGGCAAACGAGAGGGAAGTCAGAATCAGAGCGGAGAAGAGAGAAGTAAATAAACTGCGCATAAGGAACTCCCTGAGGATTTCGATGCCTGAGCAGCAAAATTCTCTTCTACATTTTATCGCTGGCGGGCGCATAAATCAGCCGCATTTGCCGGTGTGACACTCTCGATGCGACCGGCAATTGCCCGGCTCGGCGAGTTTGCCGTCAGGTCCAATGCAGGTCTGCGTGTGCACGCACCAGAAGTTGCCGTCGTTGCAGGGTGGGACAGTGGGATCTGGCTCGACGTTTAGGTAGATCCGTTTCCAGCGTAGCGAGGGACACAGGTCCGGATGGTTCGTGTTGAAACGTTCCCGTTCGTCGACAATCATGCCCGTTCTCCTTTCGCCGCCTGCAGGATGGCGCGTTTGACCGCAACCCGAGCCAACTTGATCTTGTGCTTGTTGCGGCCGAGGCTTTTGGCGTTCGCTACAGCCGCAGCTCCAGCAGCGTCGGCCGTTTCTTCCGAAATAGATTTCCCATTCAGGGCCTGAGCCGCTTCGTTTGAGACCCAGGGGATTGGCGCGACGTGGCTCATCACGACCCGCGCCGCGCGAACGCTGTCACCGTTCATGTCAAGAATCACGGAAGCGGTTGCATACGGCCAGTCGAAGGCCTCTTTCTGCCGGATCTCATAATGGGAAACCTTGGCTCCGGCAGGCGGAGCCGGAACCACGATGTCGGTGACGATCTCGTTTGGACGCACGTCATGCTCGCGTTCGTTTTCCGATTTGGGAATTACGAAGAATTTCTCCAGTGGAACCTCGCGCGGTCCGCCCGGACCCAGCAGTCGGATTCTGGCGTTGTAGGCGATTAATACGGGAGCAACGGTCGACGGGCTCACGAAGTAGGCCGGACCATCGTTTCCCAAAATGGCATGATGGCGATTGTCACCTTCGAGCACCAGCGACTTGCCGTCTGGTCCAATGGCCAGCAGTCCAAATCCATTTCGGAACCACCAGCATCGCGGCCTCTGGCACATGTTGCCGCCGATGGTCGCGACATTGCGAATCTGCGGACTGGCAGCATCTCCGGCGGCTTGCGCCAGGATGGGATAGTGCTGCTTTACCTGGGCATGCTCGGAAATTTCGAGCAGCGTCGCCAGTGCTCCGATGCGCAATCCCTGCGTGCCATAGGTGATGCCGTGCAGGTCACTGATGCTCTTTACATTCACCAGGCGCTTGGGATGAACAATGTCGTCTTTCATCAAGCCCAGCAGATCGCTGCCGCCGGCGAGCACCTCGGCGTCGTTCCACTGTTTGCCCAGCAGCGCGACTGCCTGCTTTTTCTCTTTTGGGACGGTGTATTCGAAGGCTCTCATGCTTTAGCTCCTTCGGACTCGGCTTTCTCCAGTGCCTCCAGCACGCGCTCCGGAGTGAGCGGCAGAAATGGCACACGGACTCCGATGGCGTTGGCCACTGCATTCGAGATGGCAGCGCCCGGCGATACCGTCGGAGGCTCGCCGATGCCGATCACGCCACGCTCGTCGTAGCCGGGGCCGCTCATTAAGTGGACGACCAACTCACCGACATCACCCAGGCCGGCCAGGCGGTACATATCCATGTTTGAGTTCAGCATCGTGCCCGTGGTCTGGTCCATGACCTTCTCTTCGTAAAGCGAGTAGCTGATGCCCATGATCATGGCGCCGAGCACCTGGCTTTCCGCCTGCTTCGGGCTGATCACCAGGCCGCAGTCCTGCACGCCGACCATCTTGTTGATTTTGACGATTCCCGTTTCGGTATCGACGGAGACGTCGGCCATCTGCACGCCTCCCACGCCGCTGTTGGTCAGATCGCCCTCGCCGGGATTGGTGCCGTGAGCGGTGATCGAAGTCGCTCCCAATTTGGCACAGGCTTCTTTCCAGCTCAGGCTGCGGTTGTGATCGCTGGCTACTCGAACACGTCCATCGGCGGCTTCGAGATCGCCAGGTTGAGCATTCAGGGCGGGAGCGACTTTGGCGAAAAGTTGGTTCTTTGCGTCGGTTGCGGCGCGGAAATTGGCAGAACTTACGCCGCCAATCGTGCTACTGCCGCCAGAGGCGCTGTCGCGCGGATACTGGTTGTCGCCGATCAGCAGATTGATCTGGTCCATGGGAATGCCGAGCGTGTCGGAGACGACCTGCAGAATCGACGTGCGCGTGCCGGTGCCGATGTCCTGCGTTCCCATTTTGACTTCGACCGATCCATCCGGATGGATGGTTAGATCGGTGTTGCTGTTATGTCCGCGTCCACCCCATGTGTGCAGCGCGAGACCGAGTCCCTGCTTCACCGGTCCGGCGGTCTTGTCTCCGCGAGGATGCCAGCGCGCCTTCCAGCCCATCAACTTGTCCGCGACATCGAGCTCTTCCGAATAAATCTTCGAACGCGGATCGAGCAAGTCGATGTTCTTCTTCACGAAGTCGAAGGTGTCCATATTTAACTTCGCAGCAAGATCATCCAGCGGGCACATAGTGAGGACGCACGCCTGCGGATGGTTCGGCGCGCGCCAAGCGCGCGATGGGCCGATGTTGTTGACGACATTTACGTGCTGCTTCTGCTGATTCGGAACCTTCCACACGTACGGAATCGGCGGAGAACCGCCACCACCGACGCCGCCCGTACCCCAGGAATAGGATTCCCACGCGAGCAGCGTGCCGTCTTTCTTGGCGCCGACTTTCACTCGCGCCCGAGCCGACGGACGACAGCCGGCCGTCTCAAGTTCTGGCTTACGGTCGAGCATCATTTTTACCGGCTTGCCGCCGGCTTTCTTCGAAAGCTGCGCGGACGCCACTCCCCAGGGATCAAGGCCGAGCTTGCTGCCAAAGCCGCCGCCGACGTGATCCTGATGAACATGAATGTTCGAAGCAGGGAAGTCGATGGCCTTGCCAAGCTGTTCGGCGATGCCGGGCACATTCTGGGTGGAGATGTGCACGAAGAGGTGGTCTGAGTCAGGCCACTCGGAGATGCTGCCGTGTGTCTCCAGGCAGCAGTGCGTGATTACAGGAGTTCCGTAGTAGCCCTCGTGAACTACTTCCGATTGCTGGAACGCGCTGGTCGGATCGCCGCTGGTTTCTTTCAGCGCGACTTTGTACCACTCGCTCTTCTCGGCTTCGCTGAGATCGGGTTCCTTTTCGTCGAGTACCAAGTGGGGAAGCTGCTCGTACTCAACTTTGATAGCGCGCACTGCGTCGCGAGCGGTGGGCTCATCGACTGCAGCGACGGCGACCACGTCGGTTCCAGCCCAGAAGATCTCTTTGCCGACATCGTTGATCGGCAGTACTGCAACTACGCCGGGCATCTTCTCGGCGGCGCTGGTATCAATCTTAGTGACCTTGGCATGAGCGTATGGGCACTTCACACCGTGCGCATAGAGCATGTTGGGACGCACAAGGTCATAGGTGTACTTCGCGCGTCCGGAGGATTTCACCGGGCCATCGACACGGTTCATGCGTTTGCCGATTACTGTGCGTTGATCTGCTGCAGGCCATTTGTAGTCGGTTGCCATGGCTATGCGCCTCCTTTCTGCTGACCGCCGCCCGAGAGTTGTGCAACAGCGCCTTTGATCCCCGCGTAAGTTCCGCACCGACAGAAGTTGCCGCCGAGCCCGCGATGGAGATCTTCTTTCGTGGCGTTCGGATGCTTATCAAGGAAGGCTTTGGTCGCCATCACAAATCCCGGAGTGCAGAAGCCGCATTGTTGCGCGTCGTTATCGACGAACGCGGCCGACACTGGATGCAGCTTGCCTTCAGGCGCGAGTCCGTCGGTAGTGACGATCTGCTTGCCTTGCGCATCAATGGCCAGCACCGAACAGGCGTAGACGGCCTTGTTGTCCATCATCACCGTACAGGCGCCGCAGAGGCCGCGATCGCAGACCCGCTTCGGTCCGGTGACCTCGAACTTCTCGCGCAGAGCGTCGAGCAAGGTAACACGCGGTTCCAAATTGGCACTGAGGCGCCTGCCGTTGACGTTCAGCGTGACTGGAGTTTTGCCGGGGCCATAGACGTGAACTTCCTGACCTTCAACTTCCAGGACGGTAGGACCAAGGACCAGCGGAGCAGAGGTGGTTAGAGCGGAGATCTTCAGGAAACTGCGTCGAGAAATTCCTGGACCTTTGACATCTTCCTGATCACTCATCCTCGTTATCTCCTTCGTGAGTGTTCCAGAAGCAACCCGAAATGGTAACGCATGGGCTGAGTTGCTGCAGGGCGGTTTTCAGGGAATGAACGCGCCCTTGTTACAGGACCGACCCTACAGGACCGACGCGCGCCCTCGCGCGGGTGTACAGAACCGTCGCCGGTAGGCGATGGGGCAGACGCGGTTTGTGCGTCTGCGCGAACCATGATGCAATGCAGCTCCTCGAAATGTCGGCGCTGGGGCTTGGTCGCCCAGCACCGCCCCAGCGGCTACCACCACCCCAACAGACGCAAAGTCGGCGTCCGGTGGGGACCCCGGTACCGCCGCCGGTTCTGTTGCGCATCAATTTACCTGCGTTTGCTCAACAAATCTTCTCGTTCAAATCTGCAGCTATCTCTTCCTTACTCAGCAACATGCGGGAAAAGTTTGACTCTATTCCAACCCTGCTCACGAGGATGCGTAACCCTGACTTTTCCACAGGGTTACCCAGAGATTTCCTCAGGGTTACGCTGCTCTCGCAGGGTTGAGCATGCGAATGCGATGGGTTGAGAGAAGTTCGTTTCAGACGCTGCTGCCGGCAGCAGTGCCGCCCATGCAAAAGTCTCATCCAATCCCATAAAATCTCATCCCATCTCATCAAATATCTCGTCACGGAGGATGAGATATCCCATCCCGATCTCATGTGGATCTCACCGAGGTCCGATGAGATCTCATTCGCGAACACCGCACTTTCGGTTAAAGAAGGGCCAAGCGACGCAAGGGTGCCGATGTCGGCTCTCGGGTATACGACTTTGTTGGACACGACGGCGCGCAGCACTCCTTCCCCTACTTCCGTGCTATGACGAAACCGGGGGAAAGTCAAGCGAAAAAAATCGCACATGTAATCCCGTAATGGGAACGACTGCGATTCGTTGCTCTGCGCAAGTTCCGTTATTGGGAATAACAGCCCCGAGTCGCAAGCTGTGACCGATGCCGCCCTTTCAGGGCTCGTCCGCGGATGGTTTCTAACCCAGGGCTCACGCCGCTGGGCTCCGCTTCTTTCGGCCCTTCAGGCCTGGCGTTTACGGATAGCATGTCCTCTTATTTATTCTGCATGGTCCGAGGGCAGGAACGTTCCTTGAGTGAGTCATAATGTCAGGCCTATGAGAGTTCTCACCTGGTTCACTCAAGACCTGCGATACGGACTGCGAGGGTTGCGCAAAGAGATGAGCTTTGCGGCGCTGGCCGTCCTCGCACTTGCTCTGGGTATCGGGGCGAGCACGGTCATTTTCAGCGTGATCGACAACGTCCTGATCGAGCCATTCCCATACCGGGCTCCGGATCAGCTTACAAAATTCTTTGTCCACGATCCGGCACATCCGGAACAGGCAGGGCGCGCCGAGTTCTCAGTGCCCGAGTACACGGCGATCAAAGAGCAGAATCATGTCTTCGAGGATCTGATCGCGAGCACCGGATTGGACGTGCTTTATACCGATAAGGAAGGCACCAAACAATTTCGTGGAATCGCTACGACCACCAACACTTTCGACTTCCTCGGCATAAAGCCAATCCTCGGCCGGACGATGATCGCAGATGATGGCCGCGATGGCGCGCCTTCCGTTGCACTGATGAGCTACCGCGCATGGCAGCGGGAATTCAGCGGCGACCCGAGCGTCGTTGGAAGAGTTCTGACTTTGAATGCAACACCGACCGCAGTGATCGGAATCATGCCACCCCGGTTTCTGTTTTCCGACGGGGATTTCTGGCTGCCGCTGAAGTTCGCGCGCTTCGACAAGGACGCGCAAGGTCGAATCTACACGCTTGGTCGTATTAAGCAGGGCGTCACTCGGGAGACAGTCGCGCGTGATCTTGAGGCCATTGAGAGGCCGCTGGCGAAAGACTATCCGCAACTCTTCCCGGCGCACTTCACCATTACGACCGCCACGTTGGCCGATCGTATCGTCGGCCAGTACCGCGGCATGCTCTACATGCTGTTGGGGGCAGTAACCATGCTGCTGCTGATTGCGTGCAGCAACGTTGCCAATCTTTTGCTCGCTCGAACCACTGCGCGGGAGCGAGAGATTGCAATTCGCGCGTCAATGGGCGCGAGCCGCACCCGGATTGTGGCGCAGCTCATGGTCGAGAGTTTTATCCTCGCCGCACTCGGATGTGCTGCAGGATGGCTGTTTGCTTATGGCGGAATCAAGGGCGTGATTGCCGCAGTGCCGCCGTATCTGCTTCCTTCTGAAGCCGTTGTAACACTGAATGTTCGCGTGCTGTTGTTTGCTCTCGCCATCACGGCGCTCACGACGATTCTATGCGGATTGGCTCCCGCTCTGCATTCCGTGCGCGGCGGATTGCACACTCATCTGAAGAGTTCCGGAACGGGAAGTGGCGCGGGATCGAGTCACAGCCGATGGCGCTCGAGCCTGGCTGTCGCACAGGTTGCGATGACGATTGTCCTGATGGTCGGCGCAGGATTGATGATGCGCAGTCTGTTTGCCGTTTATCATATCGACCTCGGGTTTGCTCCCGATCACATCCTCAGCGTGCGCACTCCGCTGCCGGTCGGCAGTGAGCATAGCGCCGAAAAGAAAAAAATTTTCTTCCGCCAGATTCTCGCCCGGATTAGTGCTCTACCCGGTGTGGTGTCTGCCACGGAAACCACTACGATTCCGCCATTCGGCGGCCTGCGCACAGCATTCACCGTACCGGGCAAGGCTATTCCGCAGAACCAGTGGGGCTACTTCCAACTCTGCACCGAGGGCTATTTTCGGACAGTAGGCATTCGCTTGCGAAGCGGACGTCTACTTTCGGAGAACGATATTGAAGCGGGCCGCCACGTGGCCGTGGTAAATCAAACTCTGGCAAAGGATTTTTTTGCTGACCAGGACCCAGTTGGCAAATCAATTAAGTTCAGCCTTCTCGACATTGCCGACCAGTCGCTTAAAGACACGTACTTCGAAATCATCGGCACGGTTGCGGACCTGAAGAATGTTGGGTTGGAAGGTACCCAGCCTGAGGCGTTCCTGCCCTACACAATTACCGGGGCATTTGGGCGTGGGATTCTGGTTCGCACTGCGGTGGAACCGATGTCGTTGCTGGACAGCGTTCGCCGCGAAATCTGGTCGGTCGATCGCGGGGTGGCTCTAGTGATGCCAGGTACCGTCGAGAGGTATCTGAATGAGTGGGGTTATTCGCGGCCGCGGTTTGACTTCATTTTATTCGGGCTATTTGCGACCATCGGTTTGATATTGGCTGCGATCGGCATCTTCAGCGTGCTTGCTTATTCCGTAACCCTGCAAACCCGCGAAATTGGAATTCGCATGGCGCTCGGCGCACAACAGGGCGCGGTGTTGAGAATGGTCGTTAAGAAAGGTCTGGCTTTGATCGCGATCGGAATCGTAATTGGGGAAATTGCCAGCCTGACTTTGACCCGATTCGTTCGCAGTGAACTCTGGTACGTTTCACCTCGCGATCCGGCGACCTTTGGTGCGGTGCTCGTGGTACTCATCATAGTTGGGATCGGCGCGTGCATTCTTCCGGCACATCGTGCAACGCAAGTAGATCCTCTCGTCGCTTTGCGGCACGAATGATGGCGGTTATGGAGGCGTAATGCCTGTCCTCAGGAGGCACCCTCGCTCAAGTTGTGCTGTTTTGTTTTTTCTCCCCAACCCTTAAGCTGTAAGGATGCGCTACTGCAAATTCCCCAGCTCTGACGGCCCGCAGTACGGGGAAGTTGAGGTTCAGAACGGCGAGTATGTAATTACTCGCCGCATTCCTCCGCCGGAAGAAGAGCACGCCTGCTTGTTTCACGAAGCCGAGATGCAGCCGACTCCACTTAGCGAAGCCCATCTGCTGCCGCCGGTGAATCCATCGAAGATCGTTTGCGTGGGTCGCAATTATCGCGAGCACGCCAAGGAACTTGGCAACGAAGTTCCTGCGGACATTCTGATCTTCCTCAAGCCGCCTTCGTCGCTGCTTGCTCCGGAAGGCAAGATCGTGATGCCCAAGATGTCGCAGCGCGTGGACTATGAAGGCGAGCTGGCGGTCGTGATTGGCAAGAAATGCCGCCATGCCACTGAGAACGAAGCGTTATCGTTTGTGCGCGGATACACCTGCGCCAATGATGTTACCGCGCGCGATCTGCAAAAGAGTGATGGTCAGTGGACGCGCGGCAAGGGCTTTGATACCTTCTGTCCGGTTGGTCCCTTTGTCAGTGATGAGGTTCGCCCGGAGGCTCTCGATCTGCAAACGCGTGTAAACGGCGAAGTGCGCCAAAAAGGGAACACGCGCGACTTCATCTTCTCTCTGCCCTCAGTGATCCGCTACATCAGCAGCGTGATGACGCTGCTTCCCGGCGATCTCATTCTCACTGGAACTCCGGCTGGGGTCGGACCGCTGAAAGCCGACGATCGCGTCGAGGTGAGCATCTCCGGCCTGGGGACACTCACCAATTTCACTGTGACCGAAGGGCAGTGGACATCATCTGAAATAAGAGAGATGGTCACGCAGCCGCAAGTATTTAGAGGACAATAGAGGTGAGGACAAAAGAGCCATGAAATTCTTCCTTGATACCGCAAACGTGAAAGAAATCCGCGAAGGACAGGCGATGGGAGTGCTCGACGGAGTCACCACCAATCCTTCGCTCGTGGCGAAAGAAGGCAAGCCGTTCAAGGAAACGGTAATCGAAATCTGCAATATCGTGAATGGGCCGGTGAGCGTTGAGGTCACAGCCACCGATCTCGAAGGCATGCTGGAGCAGGGGCGCGCCTACGCGAAATGGCATCGCAATGCGATCGTGAAGCTGCCCACAACGATTGAAGGCGTAAAGGGCTGCAAGACGCTCAGCA
Organism: Terriglobales bacterium; assembly: GCA_035764005.1. Classification (NCBI taxonomy): domain Bacteria; kingdom Pseudomonadati; phylum Acidobacteriota; class Terriglobia; order Terriglobales; species Terriglobales bacterium. The sequence goes on along the minus strand of DASTZZ010000055.1, from coordinate 140,809 downwards.
GCGAAGGCATAAAGATCAACATGACGCTCTGCTTCTCGCCAACCCAGGCGCTACTGGTCGCAAAAGCCGGAGCTAGCTATGTGAGTCCGTTCGTCGGTCGACTCGACGACATTAGCACCAATGGCATGACGCTGGTGCGCGAGATCGTGCAGATTTACAAGAACTACGGTTATACAACGCAGGTGCTGGCCGCATCGCTGCGTCATCCCATGCACGTGGTCGAAGCGGCGCTCGCCGGAGCGCATGTGGGGACCATGCCGTTCAAGGTGCTGGAAATGATGTTCCACCATCCGCTGACGGACGTCGGCCTGGAGAAGTTCGCGAAAGATTGGGAGAAGGCGAACCTGAAGGATTTGCAAAAGGCGATGGGGTAAAAGCGCTGCCGTCCATAGGGCGGACAATCGCGTTATCTTAACTGGTTGTTGTCTTCTAGAGTCTAGCCCGAAGGGCGGAATATCTTAGCCCGCGCGCGTGAGAGGCTGTTACGAAGCTCTAGAGCAGTTTCAGGGTTTGCTGTGTTCTAAAACTAAAACACAAGATGTTTCCGACTCCGGTCTCTGCACCTCAAGAACGAAAAGCGCGTTCCTGGGTATCCCGCACCTTCCGTATCCACCCCTCCGAGGATCAAAGGCAAACGCAAGGTCCTTCGCCTGCGTCGCTTCGCTCCTTGGCTCAGGAGTAGATGAAAATAGCATTCGTGAACTAAATAAAGCTTTGTCATGCTGAGGCGAATGCCGAAGCACCTTGCGGTTGGGGTTGGTTTTGCAAGAGCCAAAAGCAACGCAACTGCAACGCTCGGTGGTTCCCGCAATCACCCCAGCAACCCGCAAACATCGGCGCTTGCTGGAAACCCCGACGAAAACGCGCGGGAACTCAACATCACAGATTCTGCTTCTCGTACACACTAACTCTGAAACAGGCAATAAAATCGAGCCATATGTTGTGTTTCCCAGGATGGGAAACACGAGGCGTTGTGGTTTTGGAATGCAAAATTCGAGTTTCGTAACAGCCTCTCACGCGCGTGGGCTAGAACATTCCGCCCTTCGGGCTGGACGCTCGAGAACATGACACTACTGTTTCTTATCAGCGAGTTTGTTCACCTTCTCACAACATTATCCAACTTCAACGAGTCCATAACGTCTCTGCCAGTGAGTTTTCAGGTGGCTCATCACGGTGTTGAGTTCCGTTTTGGAAATCTTGCCGACTTCGCCTGTGACAATGCGGTGAGCTTCGGCTCGGGCGAGTTCGAGCAGCTTGCGATCACGGATTAAGTTGGCGACGCGGAAGCTTGGAGCGCCTGCTTGCTTGGTGCCGAAGAACTCTCCAGGTCCACGCAGTTCGAGATCGAGTTCGGCGATCTCGAATCCGTCTTGCGTCTTTACCATCGCTTCCAGGCGGCGTTCACCTTCGGGAGAAATCTTGCCGCCGGTCATGAGCACGCAGTAAGACTTGTGCGCGCCGCGTCCGATGCGTCCGCGAAGTTGGTGGAGCTGCGAGAGTCCGAAGCGCTCGGCATGTTCGATGACCATCACCGTGGCGTTGGGCACATCGACGCCGACTTCAATCACTGTGGTCGCGACCAGCACGTCAATTTCTCCGCGTTGGAAGCGGGCCATGACGATTTCTTTTTCATCTGACGAGAGGCGGCCATGGAGCAAGCCGACGCGCAGGTCAGCGAATATCTTCTTGCGCAGCTCCTCGTACATCGCAGTCGCAGATTTCAGGTTCAGCCTCCGGTCGGAGCGGGACTTCTTCGGAGGTGGAGCGATGCCGGCGAGAGATGCTTGTCTTGGGCGTTGCGCAGCTTGCCGGCCTTCGCGGCGAAGAACCCGGCCGGGGGCGGCCGCCGGTCCTTTTAGTTCATTTCGTCCTAATTCGGCTTCGCGCACGTCGAACGGAACGTCGTCTTCGTCGGCTGCGCTCTCGATTACTGGATAGACGACGTACGTCTGCCGTCCTTGCGCTGCTTGCTTGCGGACAAAATCCCAAACGTCGGGCGCACGATCGTCGGTTACGCGGCGTGTCACGATCGGAGAGCGTCCGGGTGGCAGCTCGTCGAGAATGCTCGAATCGAGATCGCCGTAGAGAGTGAGGGCGAGAGTGCGCGGGATCGGGGTGGCAGTCATCACCAGAACGTCGGGCTCAGTCGGATCGGGTGATCGGGTGACCTTCACCCCAGCAGCCGCAACACCGGCGCCTGCTGGGGACCCCGGGATCGGGTCATCGGGTGATGTAAAACCCGAAGCAACGCCATTGGTGCTGCTCTTTGATTGCTTTGAGGCTTGACTCTGGGCAGTCCTATCAGACACCCGGCCGGGGGCGGCCGGCTCCACGTCGGTTGGTTTGCGCATTAGGCGCCAGCGCTGGAGGACTCCGAAGCGGTGCTGCTCATCGACTACGATGAGTCCCAATTTGGAAAACTCGACCTTCTCTTCGATCAGCGCGTGCGTGCCGATCACGAGTTGCGCGTTGCCTTGAGCTATGTGGCGGCGAGTTGATCGCTTGCGGTCTTCTTCGAGTGAGCCGGTGAGGAGCACTACTCGGTAGCCATGCGGTTCGAGCAGCTTGCGCGCGGAAAGATAGTGCTGCGTCGCGAGAATTTCCGTGGGCGCCATGAGCGCGGCTTGATATCCGTTCTCGATGGCGATCATGGCTGCTTCGAGGGCGACGAGGGTTTTTCCCGATCCCACATCTCCTTGCAGCAGGCGGCGCATCGGAACCGGCGTTTGCATGTCGGCGGCGATCTCTCCCAGAACTTTCTTCTGCGCTGCCGTTGGGCGGAACGGAAGAAATCGCTTGATGGCTTCGCGCACGCACTCGTTTAGCTCGAAGCTGATCCCGGTGCGTCGCCGGAAGTTGCGGCGTTTGAGTTCCAGGCCGACTTCGAGAAAAAACAGTTCCTCGAAGATGAGGCGTCGATGCGCGGGTGTGCTGCGGTTCTCGAGCGCGGCGAAGCTCTCTCCTACAGGAGGGAAGTGGGCTTGCTCGAATGCCTGACGGCGGCTGATGAGATTCATCTCATCGCGGACTGCGGCCGGGATACCGTCGGGAATCTCCTGCGAGAGTTCTTTCAGTACACGATGCATGGTGTTGCGAAACCAGCGCGAATTCAGCTTGCCGATCGCTTCGTAAACGGGAACAATCCGACCGATTTCGACTGAGTTCTCCAGTCGCTCGGTCAGCAGGTCTTCGGGATCGTCTTCGCTGACTCCGAGTACTTCCACCTGTGGCTGCATAAGCTGCAGCCGCGCTTTCGCGTATCGGCCCCAGCCTTCTTCGACTTTGCCGTAGAGCGCGAGCATCTGACCGGCTTTGAATCTGTCCTTCATGTACGCGCCGTGAAACCAGGTGCAGACGATGGTCTTCATTGCCTGACCGACGACGAGTTCAAAAATGGGAATGCCATTCTTGGTCCGGTACAGGTGGAAAGAGCGCACCTCGGCGATGATGCTGGCCATCTCGCCGGGCTTGAGTTCGGCGAGGGATTTAGGATTGGCGCGATCTTCGTAACGGAAAGGGAGGTAGTAGAGGAGATCCTCGACCGTGTAGATGCCCTTTTCGTTGAGAATGGCGGACACACGCGGGCCGATGCCCTTCACGTACTGGATTGGCGTGTGCAGTTCTAGCATGCGGAAAAGCTATTTAAACACGGAGGACACGGAGGACACGGAGGCTTCAAATCGAAGTTGTTCAGCCGCGCTTGGTTTGTGTCTCCATTAGCAGCAGATACGTTATAAACGCTACGGCGAAGCCTACGAACCAGGAATAGTCGTACAGGAATCGCACAGACGGGATCACGAGGCCGATCAGAGCTATGCCGGTTCCGATCGCGAGCGCGGCAATCGCTTTCCAATTGAAACCTGCCGCGTACTCATATTCCGAGCCGCGCAGATAGAGGCCGTTTACGGCGAGAACTTTGCGGCGAATGAGGAAGTAGTCGCAGATCATGATTCCTGCAACGGGACCGAGTACGGCGGCGTATCCGCCGAGCCATCCGAAGATGAAGGTGCGGTGATTCGCCAGCAGCTTCCACGGCATCATGGCGATGCCCATGAAGCAGGTGATCAGGCCGCCGAGCTTGAACGAGATTTTCTTTGGCCAAAGATTGGAGAAGTCATTCGCCGGTGAGACTACGTTCGCGCCGATGTTCACGTTGAGTGTGGCAAGCAAGATCGCCAGCAGCGAGATGACGACCGCAACAGGCGAATGGAATCGGCTCAGCAGTTGGACCGGATCCCAGATTGCCGAGCCATAGATGACGACTGTCGCGGAAGTGACTGCGACGCCGATGAACGAATACAGCGTCATTGTCGTGGGCAGAGCGACGGCCTGGCCGATGATCTGTCCGCGCTGATCGCGGGCGAAACGCGTGAAGTCCGGAATGTTCAGTGAGACTGTGGCCCAGAATCCGACTGTGCCGTTCAGGGCTGGGATCAGGAACTTAAGAAATTCTGAGCTGTTTTGGAACTTCGATGGCGCGGAGAGCATCGGGCCGAATCCGCCGGCCGATGTGTATGCCCATCCCAGTAGGAGTAAGCCGACGCCGAGCAGGATCGGCGCGCTCATGCCTTGCAGAAAGCGGATGTACTCGATGCCTTTGAGGACCACAATGAGATTGATCGCCCAGAAGATCATGAAACAGATCGCCACGCCATGCGTGTTCTTCGACCATGCCGGCCAGAGTGTCGCAAGAAGGGTGTTGATCGCCTCGCCGCCGATCCAGCTTTGAATTCCAAACCATCCGCAGGCGACCAGCGCTCTCAGCACGGCTGCAACATTCGCGCCCAGCAGTCCGAACGATGCGCGAGCGAGTACCGGAAAGGGAATTCCATATTTGGCGCCGGGATGAGAGTTGAGCAGCATCGGCGCCAGCACGATGGTGTTGCCGAGAAACACGGTAAGCACCGCCTGCTTCCAGTCCATGCCGCCCTGGATAAGGCTTGCGGCAAGCATGTAGGTGAGGATGTTCACCGACATCGAGACCCACAGCGCGGCGTAGTTGTAGGTGGACCACGTTCTCCCCGCAGGCTCGACCGGAGCGAGGTCGCGGTTGTAGAGCGGGCTGGTTTCGATGCTGGTTGCGCGGCTTTGCTGTGGGGTCGTGGCCATGACTTTCAGGTTTGTCATTCCGAACCGCATGCTTCTCGCGGTGAGGAATCCCTATCAACTTCTATGATGTTTGCTCGTGCAACTGTTCCCAGTTCTCACAAGTGATGTTCCACAAAACTGCCGGGGCTTCCGATCGAATTAACAGCTCTTAGTTCGTAGGGATTCCTCACCGCCAAAACGCGGCGGTTCGGAATGACAACAACACACTGGAGCTACCGGGCTGCCGCAGCCGCCGGCTCTCTGACTGCGCTCAGCGCTTCGTCCATGATACGGATCGCTTCGTCGACGTCGCTCTTGGCAATGTTCAACGGCGGCGACATGCGGATCACGTTTGCGTAGAGTCCGCCTTTGCCGACGAGCAGGCCGCGCTTGCGGCACTCTTCCATGAACTGCGTTGTTTCCTGCGGCGCGACTTCTTTGGTTTTTCGGTCTTTGACGAATTCGAGCGCCTGCATCAGACCCATGCCGCGCACGTCGCCGATTAGGTCGTGCTTGTCTTTGAGTGCTTCGAGACCTTGGCGGAAGTAGTTGCCGACCACTTCGGCGTTATCCATCAGCCGATCTTCTTCAATCAGATCGATGGTGGCTTTGGCTGCGACGCTCACGACGGGATTGCCGCCGAAGGTTGAAATCTGCAGGCCTTTGAAGCTGGCTGCGATGTCTGGTTTCGTAGCGGTGAGTCCGACGGGCATGCCGTTGGCCATGCCTTTCGCTGAGGTAATGATGTCGGGATACACCTCCCACTGCTCGATGCCGAACCATTTCTTGCCCGTGCGTCCCCAGGCGGTTTGAACTTCGTCGGCGATGAAGAGACCGCCATATTGCTTCACGATGTTGAAGACGATCTTGAAGTACTCCTTGGGCGGCGTGATGAATCCGCCGACGCCCTGGATCGGTTCGGCGATGAAGGCAGCTATCTGACCTGAGGTGGTCGTCTGGATTACGGCCTCAACGTCCTTCGCGCATTCGACGCCGCACTCCGTCGGCTTCATGCCGAACGGACAGCGATAACAGTAAGGATTCAGCGCGTGAACAATTCCATGCGCTCCACTGGGAAGCGACTTGCGCCAGGTGCCGTGTCCGGTGAGGGATTGCGCGAGTTGAGAGCGTCCACTGTAGCCGTGGCGGAGCGCAACCACCTCGTAATTACCGGTGTGAATGCGCGCGAGTTGGATCGCAGTTTCATTCGCTTCTGTTCCACTGTTCGTGAAGAAGCTCTGCGAAATTTCGCCGGGCGTAATCTGCGCGATCTTTTCCGCGAGCGCGACGATGGCCTCATTTGGGAACAGCGTCGAGGCGTGCGTGATCTTATCGATTTGCGCTTTGACCTTCGAGGTGACTCGCGGGTTGGTGTGCCCGACAGAGATGGTGACGATGCCGCCGAAGAAGTCGAGGTACTTCTTGCCTTCGACGTCCCACAGGTACTGCATGCTGGCATGATCGGTGACTAGCGGATCGGTGAAGTAGGTGGAGATCGATGGAAATAAATATTGCTTATGTTTGCGGATGATTTCGTCTTTGGTCATGGAAAAACCTCGGCAGTCAGCAATCAGCATTCAGCGATCAGCAAAGGCGCGGTCGTTGAAATTCGACGTTTATTAGAGCTTGGTTTTGCTGAGTGCTGAATGCTGAGTGCTGATTGCTGATTCTGAGTGCCTTCTTATCCCTTTCCTGCTGTCGCGCTCTTACCTGCCTGCGAGACCAGCGGCTCGTATGAATCTGGACGACGGTCGCGGAAGAACTGCCAGGTCTTGCGCACTTCGGCGATCATATCGAGATCGAGATCGGCGACTACGACTTCGTCTTTATCTCTGCTGGCCTGCGCGATGATCTTCCCTCGTGGGTTGCAGAAGTAGCTCTTTCCGTAAAACTCGCCAATTGCCCACGGCTTCTCGACACCCACCCGATTGATGGCTCCGACGAAGTAGCCGTTGGCAACTGCATGCGCTGGCTGTTCCAGTTCCCACAGATACTCGGAGAGGCCGGCGACAGTGGCTGACGGATTGAATACGATTTCTGCGCCATTCAGCCCGAGAATGCGCGCGCCTTCGGGGAAGTGGCGGTCGTAGCAGATGTACACGCCCACTTTCGCGTAGCGCGTCTGAAAGACCGGATACCCAGTGTCCCCCGGCGTGAAGTAGAACTTTTCCCAGAATCCCGGCGCCACCTGCGGAATGTGGTGCTTGCGATACTTGCCGAGGAAGCGTCCGTCGGCATCGATGACTGACGCGGTATTGAAGTAGAGGCCAGTCATCTCCTCCTCGTACACGGGCACCACGATCACCATCTTGTGCTTGGCCGCGATCTTTTGCATGAGCTTCGTGGTTGGGCCGTCAGGCACGGGCTCGGTCATCTCATACCATTTCTGATTTTGCTCGGCGCAGAAGTACGGACCGTAGAAGAGCTCCTGCAGGCAGAGAATCTGGACCTTCTGCTTGGCCGCCTGCTCGATCAGCTTCAGATGCTTGTCGATCATGGCTTTCTTGATTTGCACCAGGCTGTGCTCGGGGCCAAGAGGATTGTGGGCCTGAATCAGGCCGCAGCGGACAGTTCGCGACATTACCTACCTCGGGTTCGGAATGCTTCGTGACTATAACGCAAAACCGCTTATTTCTCACCACGCAGACGCGAAGCGCTCTTCTGTCATTCCGAAGCGCGATTTTGGCGCTGAGGAATCCCTATCGTTTATCACGAAGTTTGTTCGAGCTGTGGTCCTAAAGGTTTTGCGGGTTGTCCTTCCGCTGGAGATTAGCGTTGTCGAAGTCGATAGGGATTCCTCACCGCCAACAGAGGGCGGTTCGGAATGACAGGAACTAAGACTACGCTGCTTCTGGATTTATGCGCAGGAACGAAGGCGTCGCGATGGGACCTAGGGTCGCCGTGATCTCCGAGAGGATGTTCATGAGCTCCGATGCCAGTTCACGAGCGAAGTCGCGAGTGAAATCTCTGGAGGTGGCATCCACATACGACTTCTGTGCGGCCAGTAGTTTGCCGCGAATCGCCGGCGGAAGGAAGGTGTCGTTTTCGAGAAGGGGGACCAGGTGCTGTTCGTGCGCGATTTTGAGCGCACGTTCAGGCGGCACCAGGTCGCTGGTAAGTAGCTGGGCAGCTTCGAACAGGTGCTCTGCCGCAAATGCAAGGGTTATCGCCGAATCCCACTCCACGTGGCGCGCTCAACTTCTTTATAGATTTCCTGACTGGTACTGAATGTTAGATGCAGAGCTTTGCCTGAAGCTGATGCTCAGATGGTGCTGTGGAGCAACAAAATCGCTGAAATTCCGGGAACTCAGCTTTTGCGCCGCTTCACGGGCCACTCACCCAGCAGTTCACGTGAGAGTCCCTCGAGATCGGGGAAGATCGTCGTTTCTGAAACGCCGCAGGTGCGAAGGTCGTTGAGGATGGGGTTCACGCACTCTTTTGCGATGATCACTCGAAACAGAACACCTGGATTCCGCGCCGCAACAGTAATGAGCCCATTTTGGTCCTTGCCATGAATTGTGAATCGGCTTCGCTGAACGGCGAGCCTGCGCGAGACATGGATCGGATCGACGGCAATCGGCAGCTCTGGTTTGAGTTCATCGCGCGGCGATTCAGGCAAATATCCTGCCGCCTGCGGCTCATTGCTCAAGACGACGGAGTCGGTTTTGCAAACGATTTGATTCAGCAGCACCGGATTTAACACCCACACCGCCGGAGGCGCCTTCTCGGGGAGCGGCTTTCGCAACGCGAAGTACAGCGCGATTAACGCGCTGTCTGTCCAATCGAGCAGACGCGTCGGCGCGTTGTTATGCCTCATCAGGAAGTACCACTCCCATTCATCCTGCGGCTCGCGCTCGGAGAGCATGAGGATACCGCGCCGGCGAAACTCGCGGCGGATCTCCCACTCGTCGGAATTTTCGTATCGGAAAACGCTGGGAATAGGATCGTGCTCGCGGTCGGCGCCACGAAACCAGAGCTCCGGACGCCGTGCTTGGCGTGTCGGCAGATGTTCGCGGATGTGGAACACTGCCGCGAGATAGTCGATCAACGAATCAGCCTGATGTTCTTCGATCTGGGCTCGGACCGGCTGCTCCCGCGTCGTCTCCACTACACCGAATTCGGGTTTAGGTGCCACTGGGTTGTGAGATGCAGGATTGTGCACGTGCGGAAACGGAACGCGGGGCTACACGAAGGTCACCAGCACAATTGAGCGGCGCAGTCAAAAGATTGTGAAAAAATTTAGCGAGGATTTCAGGTACTTACGAGAGCACGAATAACAGATTCTGGTCGATTATTCGCCGACGTTTTGCATGAGCGTTCGTGGGCCGAAATTAGCCTACCTCGGAGATGGCTCCGGCTCCAGCCTCGGTTTCTCCAGGTGAGTCGGCCCTTGCCGAGGTACATACTCTGCCTTCTCTTGAGTCATTCTCTGTCGATCGAGGGTGAGCGAACGCTGGAGAACCATTTCTACCGGTGTTCCGGCTGGATAGTTGATCTCATTGCCGCGGGTGAAGAGCACTTCTGCCAGACCAACCGCTCCGCCGATTCCGCCTCCCACCAGAGCACCCTTGCCACCGCGCGCAAGCGCGCCAATGATGGCGCCCTCGGCAGCAGGGCCCGCGATTGTGCCGGTATCTTTCCCTTTGGTCCCATCGGCCTGGACGCTGCCCTCTTTGTTGACCACTTTCCCATTGTCGGCTCCAGGGACGTTATCGACAGAGCCAGGTACGGAAACCGTGTAGCCGTTCGGGAAGATCAGCGTAGTGAAGTGAAAGAGAACTTCGGCACGTCCTTTAATGCGGCCGGAGCGCTTCACGTTATCGATCACGCCTTGTACATACGTGCCCGGCGGGATCGCCATGGTGTTATTGATGCTCACCGGAAAGTCGGTCTCCAGGTACACGCCGTCGCCGGGCTTCGCACTTTTCGTATTGACGCCGCTCTTGAGCCGCATCAGCAACTTTGTTCCAGCCGGAACCGTCAGGGTTTGAGCCGCTGTGTCGGAACTGGTTGTTGTCGAATCAGAAGTCTGCGCGAAAGCCGCTGAGCTGAGCAGGAGAACGGAAGCAACAAAGAAGCGCATAGGAACCGCCTGAAGTTAGGATGCGATCAGCGCGTGAATATCATACGCCGCGTGTAACGACAGCACCGCCGCCGATAGGCGGGGTCCCCCGGCAAGCGCCGCTGTTGCGCTTACTGCAGTGCTACGCGGTGGCGCAACCGAAGTGTGTGCGGCTACGTCTCTCCATAGTGCTCGCAATATCGTCGCGCTCGGAGTTCGCCATTCGGCGACCTCCGACCCGCCGGCTACCGCCGGCGGTTCTGTTAACCCGCTTACGGCGCGGAAGTTGTGCTGGGGATTTCTTTGGCTAGTCCTTGCGGCGACCATGCGTCCATGATGTCCTTGGCGATGTGAGCGACCAGAAGCTCAGCGGCGTTGTCGTTGTTCCAGCTCTTGTCTTCGTTGTCGTAGGTGAAGGCCGAAATGATGATCGGACCATTTTTCGAGTAGACGACGGCAACATCGTTTCGCACGGCGTCGAGTGAGCCGGTCTTGTTGGCAATCAGCGAGAGACCTTCGGAGGTGTCGGAGGTCTCGATGTAATGCGGCACGAGATTGCGATACTGCTGGTTGCGCAGCATGTACAGCATGGCGTCGCACAGCTTCTGATCGTGCAGATCGCAGCGGACAATGCTCTCCATCACCTTTGCCATTTCGCGCGCAGTCGTTTTTCCCAATCCGAACTTCTTCTGGTCGGGCGGCATTGGGCCGGAAGCGGGCTTGTAAACCTTCTTGTAGAGATACGTGTCCTTCAGCCCCATTTTCGTGATGTTGTCATTGACGTTCTTAATGCCGACCTGATCGATCACGAGATTCGTCGCCGTATTGTCACTCTCGATAATCATGAACGTGAGCGCGTCTTTCAGCGTGATAACGAGCGGCGTGTCGAAGAACTGCAGGATGCCGGAGCCCTGAACGATATCGTCTTTGTGCAGCGTCACTTTGTCCGCCAGCGAATGCTTGCCGGTTTTCACCTGCTGCATGGCTTCGACCAAAACGGTGAGTTTGATCACCGAAGCCGTTGCGACTGGAGTATCGGCATCGATGGCAACCGTCTCTCCCGTTTTGAGATTGGTGGCATACAAGGCCAGTTTGCCGTGATGCTGCGCGGCCAGCGCTTCGATCTTAGACTGGAGGGCATTGTCTGTAGCTGCAAAGGAAAGTGTTGCAAGTAAGAAGAGCGCAGTGAACAAGAGCGGTGATTTTTTCATCGGTTAAGAATTCTTAGTCCTTGCGGCGAGTTTGAGCAACTCGGCTGCAACACGATCCGTAGCGTGTCGCACCATATCGCCTTCGGCAACGAAGTTGCCGGTCACACACCGTACTCCCAGAGCTTCGATGGCATCGCGATCTACCACAATCCGACTGGCGCCTTCGAGTGCGTACTTCGCCTGCAGGGATTCACTGATCGGAGCCGTATTCACGACCGCATAGTCAAAGATCGGCGCGCCGGCATGTTCGTAGAGCTTGCGAATGTGATCGGCGGCTGTGAGCCCGAGGCTCTCGTTGGCCTGCGTCATCAGATTGCAGACATACACCTTGATCGCACGCGATGCTGCGATGGCCTCGGGAATTCCGTGTACTAGCAGGTTTGGCGCGAGGCTCGTGAATAACGATCCCGGCCCAATCGTGATCAGATCCGCTTTCGAGATTGCTTCCAGAGTCTCCGGTAATGGTTCTGCGTTCTCCGGCACCATGCGGAGGCGCACAATGCGCAGATGGCTGCGGGTGATGTTGGTTTCTCCAAAGACGATCGAATCATCGTCCATCCGTGCTTCAAGCTGAACATTGCTGACGGTCGAGGGAAAAATGGTTCCACGCGTCGCCAGGATCTTAGACGATTCACGCACTGCCTCGGCAAAGTCGCCGGTGACAGCCGTGAGTGCAGTAACGAAAAGATTTCCGAAGTTGTGTCCCTCGAGTCCTTCTCCAGTTTCAAAACGGTACTGGAAGATACGCGAGAGCAGCGCCTCGTCTTCCGAGAGGGCAACGAGGCAGTTGCGGATATCACCCGGGGGAAGGATGTTGAATTCTTTGCGCAGGCGTCCGCTGGAGCCACCATCATCGGTGACGGTGACCACCGCAGTGAGGTCGCCAATCGGCGGCAAGTCGGGCGAGCCTGACTTTGGCTTCTCAATTCCGGGAGTATGCGGAGCATAGCGCTTCAATCCGCGCAGCAGTGTGGAGAGCCCAGTTCCGCCGCCCATTGCCACAACACGCAATGGACGCGAACGCGAATCCGAGCGTCGCTCCCCGCGCTCGGCAGGTTCAGCCACGCTCGATCCGCCATGTTTGGAAAGCCCTGGCAGCGCCACGGTGAAATCTTAACCCAGGCAGACATGGAGACAGGGACGAGAAAAGCAATTTGAACACGAAAGGCACGAAGGACACAGAGGAGGAGAGAACTTGTGGGCTCAGTCTATCGAGTGGCTGGGCTTAGTGAATTGAGTGTCGAAGAGATTGCGCTCGAACCGATTCGCGGGTGAACACTAAAGAAGCTCGCCGGGCGAACGAGACCATCCTTCGTCTCCTTCGTGTCCTCCGTGTTCAATTGCTTTGTCTTTCGCTGTTTCCAGAAAGGCAGGGCTCTAGCTACCCGGCTCGGGAGGAACTTCGGGATACAGAAGTTCCGTGAAACGAGGATCATCCGCCATGTTCTTGAAGTCGGGATCGTTTCTTGCCTGGAAGCGGTTTGAGGCATTCAGCTTGATGGCTTCGTTCAGATTTCGCAGGCAGTCCTCGGAACGATTGGTGAGGCAGTCCAGCAGTGCGAGGCCGTAATAAGCGAAGTCGGCCTTGGCATTTTGCTTGAGGATCTTCTCCATGTGGCTGCGTGCATCGTCATAGGAGCCGCCGTTCATGAGAGAAACGGCGTAGTCGTAGTGCTCGCCCGCAGTTTTAAACGATGCAGTGCCGCGTTCAAGTTGCTGGTTGCAGGTGTTGAGGTGAACACGCGCGCGGTCGGCAAGCTCGCGGCTTGGACCGGCGACCACCTTCTCCAGCAGGCCTTTGGCCTTATCGAATTTGCGCTCCTGCAGAGCTTTCAGGCCGGCCTCGTAATTTTGCACAGCCTGTGTAAATTTCGGGTCAGGTGGCGGAGCGGCTTTTGCTGCGGACGACTTCTGCATCTGAAGAACGTGGCCGGATTGTCGGCCAACCGGCTTTTCTGTCTTGGATTTAGATCCGGAACTCTTCGATTTTTCTGTCACCCTGAATCCTATCCGGCGCTTCGGTCACTCAGTCCCAGGTACACACAATCGTCTGCGGGCTGTGGAAATCCTCAACGCTGGTGACACAACTTCGATTCGGTTACGCCGAGGTATCCGGTACAAACTCGCTTTTATACGCGGAACATGCAGGGTACGTCAAATGCTAGGCATTCGGCAATCAGCAGTCGGCACTCGGCTCATTCCGGAAGACCTGAGCAGCACTTCCCCAGAGAGGCTGTCTATTGTTGTTGGTGTTTGGAAGTGTCGAGGACTTGAGCACTGTGATTTGGCTGAGTGCCGAATGCCAAGTGCCGACTGCCTCTTACGCAAGCGGTCCATTCAGCGAATTCAGATCAATGCTCTTGTACTCGCCCTTGATGATGCCTTCGCGAATCTGCTTCGCCGTCTTGCCTTTCTTGGTCATCTGGTACGCGTAGAAGGCTTCCTGCATGCAGGTTGAGCAGTGCGAACCATGGTCGCCTTCGAAGCAGTTATGCAGGCTCTGGTGTCCGGCGGAGCGGTCGCAGAAGCAGTAGCAGGGAAGCTGGTATAGAACTCGCGGAACCTTCGCGGCGGCTTCGTAGGCGCGGCGCTGGAAGCCGTACTTCAGGTTCATCTGGTCGAGTTCCGCAGACGAAGCGATTGGTGCGAGCTTCTCTCCTTTCGCCGGAGGGGTTTTATGGTATGCCGGAACTTCGTTTTCCATAAATTGAGCTGAGCTGGCAATGGCGAAAAGAGCGATGACTGCAAGCGGAAGAATTCTTTTCATTTTGTGATGACCTGAAGTTTGGGAGCCGAAGCTCGCCGATTACTTATAAATGCTGTACTGCGACTGCGGTTTGTTCATCTTGATCGTGATCTGCTGTTCGGGCTGGTTGATATCAAAGTCGTCTCCGTACGTCTGCAGTCCGGGTGCAATGGCCTGAATTCGCAGCTTGCCGTAGGGAATGCCGTCCATGGAGGCTTTTCCGTCCGGATCGGTTTTCAACTCCATCCCCGATTTGGATTGCTTGCCGTCTTTGTTTACCGGATGGAGCACGACACTGGCATTGCGCACAGGCTTGCCGTTGTAGCTGTGGATGACCACGAACTCGAGATGTGAATACTTGTCTTCGGCAAAGGTTGCGATCGATGCGAAGGCGAGGAGAGCGAGAAAAATCCAGCGGAGGCGAATCCGCGTCATAGCCGGACCTCAGAAAGAAAGTCTCGCAATATTGTAAGCGGGATGCGGCTGAATGTCAGGGGAAGTTCGGGGCTGTAGTGCCAATTTTCCGATGCAGAATCGGCGGTTTTTCGTCCTCTACGGTGTGTTTGCGGAGGACTGGTCCGGATTTTCCTTCGTTGATGCTGCGTCCGCGAGTGAGGCGGATCAGCCGCGCTTTTACCTGGTCGAACTCGCTGGTTGTGAGGATGTAGTCATCTTTTGGGGGAAGCGTTTCAAGCTCGGCTTCGGCGCGGCGAATACGATCGTCGTTCATGGGATGAGTGGAAAAGGCGCGGGCGATGAAACCGTGTTTTTGCTTTTCGCGCGCGTCGATCCTCTCGAAGAAGTCGACGAACGCCGTGGGATCGTACCCGGCGGCATACTCGTACTGCACGCCGAGGAAATCGGCTTCGCGCTCAGCGTCGCGGCTGAATTTCAGGAATGACATTGGCACAGCAAAGCCGGCGACCTGCCGGATCGCCATGGTTACCGGGCCTCCAATGAAGATGAGAGGCAGCGACGCAAAATTCCAAATCTCCTGCTTAGTTGCATTGCGGGTGGCGTGACGCGCGGCCACATGAGCGATCTCGTGCGCCATAACGCCGGCGAGTTCGGCTTCGTTATCTGCTGCCAGCAGCACGCCGCTGTTCACGTAGAAAAAGCCGCCGGGAAGAGCGAAGGCGTTGACCTGCTCGTCGTCGACAACTTTGATCACGAACGGCACCTTCGCGTCGGAATGCCGTACCAGCGTTTGTCCCACGCGGTTTACGTATTCGGTGATCACAGGATCTTTAATCAGCTTCGCCTGTTGCTCTACTTCCTGCGATAGCTCGCGGCCGAGAGCCTCTTCACGATCGATCGAGAAGAAGTTCAGGTTAGAGCCGATGCCGCGATGGCCGATTCGTGTGATGTCGTACTTTGCATCCTGCTTCTTTGCTTTGTGCTCGCGCGGCTGCTCATGCTCGGCTGCCTGTGTCGCAATACGTTCGGCGGTGTCGGGAGTCGGAGACGCCGAAGCCACGGTGGCCGGAGCATCCTGATTTATCGAATTCTGGTGCAGGTCTGAATTGAACGGATCGGGCTCGAGTTTGTACTTGGTTTGCGGTAAAGGAGCCGGTTTGGAATTTGCCTGTGTCTCGATTTCTGCCGCTTGCTGGTTGGCGGATAGGAAATCGAAGTCCATCAGCCATGGCTTAGTGAATGGATTCACCCCTTGAAAGCTCAGGGAGGCCACGGCCTGATGCATCGAATCTTGAACTGTGGGAGACGCGAGAGACTGTGGGCCGTTTTGGGAAAAAGCAGTCCCTAGAAGCAACAGAAACTGCGCTAATGCGAGTATTCGTCCCACAGAGCGTCCAAATCCAAAGAAGAGATGATTTCGTTCTGGCTACTCGTGGGATACAAAAGTTGCGTGCTGCCGTTGCCTTGCGCATGCAGAGATGCTGAGAATTGGCGGGCAACTCGCGCCGAAGCCATGCAAAATGACAAAAAGTGTCAGATCACAAGCCCAGTTCGGTCAATCCAGGATGGTTCGCCGGACGCGGTCCTAGCGGCTGCCACAAGAACTTTCGGTCCTCCGCTTGGATCGGAACGTCGTTGATGCTGGCTTCGCGACGCCGCATGAGTCCGTTCTCATCGAATTCCCACTGCTCATTGCCGTGCGCACGAAACCAGCTCCCCGAATCGTCATGCCATTCGTACTGGAAGCGCACGGCAATGCGGTTTTCGTGAAAGGCCCAAAGCTCCTTGATCAGTCGATAGTCGAGCTCCTTCGCCCATTTCCGTTTCAGGAATTCGACAATCGCGGTGCGTCCGCGAAAGAACTCAGCGCGATTGCGCCAGCGGCTGTCTTCTGTGTAGGCGGAGGCCACGCGCTCCGGATCGCGAGTGTTCCACGCGTCTTCGGCAGAGCGCACTTTCTGCTTGGCACTTTCTAACGTGAATGGCGGAAGCGGAGGACGTTGATTCATGGAGGCACTCCTGCATTCGATGGTCGCGCATCGCAATGCTCAGGCTGTCGTGGAAGCTGCTGCTGGAGCGAAGACGCGGTCATAGATCCAAAGCAGCAGAGCGGTTGCAAGGCCCACTCCGGCAACTGCCCACCACATCTGCTGCGGCCGATGCACCAGTTCGCCGTAATGATGAATCAGCCTGCCGCCGAATACGCCGGCGATGAGAGAGCCGATGCCGATGGGCAGGAAAGCAAATCCCATATACGTGCCCTGCTGTCCGGACGGCGCCAGTCTGGAGATGTATTCGTAATATCGCGGAGACTGCGTGATTTCGCCGATCGCCACCAGTACCAGAGTGAGATAAGCCGCAAAGACGGAGCGAGACACGACCAGCACAATCCATGCTCCGCCCGAGATCACTGTTCCCAAAATGATCGCGCTGAAAGCCGGAATCTTCTGCGTGATGACATTCACCAGCACAGTAAAAGCAATCACGATCACAGGTCCGGTGACCAGCATGAGTTCCGTATCGGTATTGGGGTTGATGTAGTCATGAACGTAAATCGGCAGGATGATGAACTCCTGCCAGTAAAAAATCCAATAGCCGGTGAAGATCAGCAGGAACAGCATGAAGCGGGGATTCATGAGCACCGTTCCAAAGTTGCGCACAACCTGTCCCAGGCTTGTGGTTTGCACTTCTCCCGGTTTGCGCGGTTCGCGGAAGAACAGCAGAACGGCAAAAAACATGAGGAAGACGCTGAGAGCTGCAACGCGAAATACGTTCTCCACGTTCATGCGCTGATGCACCCACGAAGCGACGTACGGTCCGGCGGCCCCGCCGATGTTCACCAGCGTGTAGTAAATCGCGTATCCGATTGAGCGGACGTTTTCGTTGGAAGCGCGGGCCGTTGTTCCCACTACCGAAGGCTTTACCAGCGCGATTCCCAAAGCGGGAAGCATCAGGATGAATGTGACCAGCGCCACCAGAGGAACGTGGTCGCGGACAGGCCCGAGCCACGGCGCAGCAATTGAGCCGAGCAGGAAATACGAACAGCTCAGGATCAGGTATGCGACCGAGAGCGCGCGGCGGAATCCGAGGCGATCTGCCACCGCTCCGCCAAAAGCTGCGAGAAACCAAACCAGGCCTCCAAACAATCCGGTTAGGCTGCTGGCTTGCTCGACGGGGAATCTCAGCGCCTCGTGGAGGTATCGTGCCAGTGATGCGAAGGCGGCGTAATAGGAGAGTCGCTCGAACAACTCAGTGATATTCGCGACCCAAAATGGGCGTTCAAATCCGGTGCGGACTTGTTGCAGGCGCTCAGAAAAGGACAAGGCAAATCCTCAGACTGATGAGAGTGTTCCAGCAAAAACACGACACGGATCACACGGATGCTACGGATTCCACGGATCGCAAAGCAAGATAGTAGCTGCAATCCTCGATTTTCAGCGAACTATCCGTAAAATCCGTCTAATCCGCGTGATCCGTGTCGTGTTTTTGCTATGGTTTGCGCTCGCCGAAAATCGCCGTGCCCACACGAACGCACGTCGAGCCTTCTTCGATCGCTACTTCGAAGTCGTGCGACATACCCATCGAGAGCAGTTCCGTTGAAATTCCCGACAGCCGACGGCTTGCGATGGTGTCACGCAGCTCGCGAAGTCGGCGAAAGTAGGGACGCGCTCCTTCGGGGTTTTCGGTGAAAGGTGGAATGGTCATTAGACCCGTGATCCGGAGATGCGCCAGGCGCGGGGCAGAGATGAGAATCTGTTCCAATTCGGGAGAATCGGGCGAGAGCCCGGCTTTTGCGGGATCTCCGGTGTTGATTTCGATTGCGACAGGCAAAGGCTCTCTCTCGGAGCGCTCAATCGCAGCGTTGATGCGTTCAGCCAGTCGAAGCGAATCGACCGAGTGAATGGCAGAGAACAGCTCGATCGCTTTGTTCACTTTGTTCGACTGAAGCTGGCCGATCAGAGCAAACGTCGCGTCGGGCAGATCGGATAATGGCTCACGCTTGGCCGCGAACTCCTGAACGCGGTTTTCACCGAAAGAGCGGATGCCGGCTTCATAGGCGGCGATGATCTTGTCTGCCGGTTGAGTTTTTGTCACCGCCATCAGAGTAATGCCGGCTGAATCGCGGTCAGCACGCTTTGCCGCTTCTGCAATCCGTCCACGAATGTGGGAGATATTCTCAGCGACTTGCCTCGCAACATCGCTTGAGCTAGTACTTTGTGCGGTCATTGACGCAAGTGCCGGAATAGAACTCCTACTCCGAGACTCCGAGCAGTGCGCTCATCTCTTTGTAAAGGAAACCTTGTCCGGGCCGGTAAGGCTGCACCCACTTGCCATCGATTACAAACTGCGGAATGGCGCGCTTACCGACGTTGCGTAACACTTCGTCGGCGGCACCTGGAGTGTTTTCAATGTCAATCTCGCGAAAGGGAATGTTGTGCTTTTTCAGAAAGTTCTTGGCCTCGCGGCAGTCGCGGCACCAGAACGCAGTGTAGACCGTCAAATCCATGCTTCTATCGTAGCGTGAAAGTGCTTGGAACCGGACGCTCTATTGTTCCGAACACGGAGCGTGAGCACCGCGACGACTCGTATGAACGCTGCAGAAGATGCAGCACATCCGGGAATTCACTTAAGTAGTATAAAGACGAAAGAGCCTGCATCGGGATTACTGAGAAGTGAAGAAACTCGTATTCAGTCTAGGCACTGCTCTCCTTGTGGTCGCACTAGCGATTTTAGTTTTGTGGGCTAACGATGTTCGCTCTGATCGCCGACACACTGTCACGTTTGACTCAGCGGTGACTATCTTCGGAGGCAACGGAACCAATCAGTGTGATCGTTCGGAGCGGCTGACTACAGTGGAGGCAGGAACCATCGCACGGGTGCGACGAATTAGATATTGGAAGGACTGCGCTACCGTCGACATTTCTCTCCCGGACGGACGACAGGGCTATATTGTTCTCGGGGTTGGCGGGGAGGTTTCAATAGATCCTCCAATCTTTCCATGACCGAACTGAGAGACCTAACGGAATTCAGCTCGTTTCCACCGGCGTATCTCCCGGCAGCCCCCACTCTGCCCAGGAGCCGTCATAGACGGCCACATCGGACTTTCCGAGCAGGTGCAGCCCGAATGCGAGCACGCATGCAGTGACTCCGGACCCGCAGCTCGCGACCACTGGTTTGTTGAGATCGAGGCCTGCACTCTGGAATTTTTGCCTAATTTCTGCTTCGGGGAGCACGGCATGACTGTTGGCGTCCGCGAGCTGCTCAGAAGGGAGATTCAGGCTTCCAGGAATGTGCCCGGATCGCCGTCCTTGCCAAATCTCAGGAGCAGTGCCGTCGAAGCGCCCCTTCGAACGCGCGTCTATGAGCTGCTCTCGATGCTGTTGGATGATCTTGAACACATCCGCTTTGCTGCGGACCAATTTGGGATTCAGCTTTGCTGTAAAGGATTTCGGCGTCACCTTCGGCGCGCCGCTCTCGACCGGACGTCCTTCAGCCTGCCATTTGGGCAAGCCGCCATTTAGAACCGCAACCTTCTCGTGACCGAATGTGCGGAATGTCCACCACGCGCGTGGAGCGAACTTTAATCCATCGCGATCATAGACAATAACGCGATCTTCGCTTCCGATCCCCAGTTTGCCAACAGCCTCGCCAAATTCTTCGGCGGAAGGAATCATGTGGGGCAGGGAAGTGCTCTTATCGGCGATCTCATCGATATCAAAGAACACGGCTCCGGGAATGTGCGCCTGCAGATATTTTTCTCGCGCCAGCGGCGGCTTCGAGCCGGGCATGTCGAATCCGGCTTCGACGATCTTCACGTTCTTCGATCCCATGCTGCGCGCCAGCTCTTCGGTCGAGATTAGAGAGTCAGCATTGCGGTAACTATTCGCGTTCATTGCCACGATTGTAATTACCTTGCCATTTACAATGCGATGGCGCATGAACCAGTCCTCTTCGGAAGTAGATCTTCGTGCTCTCGCCGAGCAAGTTGTCCGCGCGCGCGGATTCGATCCGCAATTTCCTCCCGAGGTGCAGCAGCAGGTTGCACAAATCAAGGCGCATCCGCTGGCGGTGGCGCCTGACGGAAAAGTCCGCGATCTGCGTTCATTGCTTTGGTCGTCGATCGACAATGACGATTCCAAAGACCTCGACCAAATCGAATACGCCGAAGATTTAGGCAGCGGTCGCACGCGATTACTGGTCGGAATCGCGGATGTGGACGTGTTCGCTACGCGCAACTCTCCCATCGATGGTCATGCAGCTCGCGAGACAACGACGGTTTACACCGGAGTCCGTGTGTTTCCCATGCTGCCGGAGGAGCTCTCGACCGGACTTAGCTCGTTGCTCGAAGGCGCTGACAAGCTGTCGGTCGTGACCGAATTCGTCGTCAGCAACGACGGCAACATCGAGAGCTACGACATCTATCGCGCAGTCGTGCGCAACAAGGCTCAGCTCATGTACAGTGCGGTAGGCAAATGGCTGGAGGGCACCGGGGATAGCAGTTCCAAAGTGGCATCGTCGACGGAACTGCAAGCTCAAATCAAGCTGCAGTCCGAAGCTGCTGAGAAGCTCAAGCAGCAGCGGCATCTTCATGGTGCGCTGAACATCGAGAGCATCGAGCTTCAGCCGATCATGTCTGGCGATCAGGTGATGAGCATCGCTGATCGCGAGAAGAATCGAGCAAGTGAGCTGATCGAAGAACTCATGATCGGCGCCAACGAATCTGTGGCGCGCATGTTCGAAGCAAAGAAGGTTTCCTCGATCCGTCGTGTTGTAAAAACACCTGAGCGTTGGGATCGAATTGTCGCGCTGGCGGCGCAGCACGGCGGACATTTGCCTGCGCAGCCGGACGCGAAGGCTCTGAATGATTTTCTGATGCAGCGCAAAGCGGCCGATCCCGACCGCTTTGCCGACGTTTCACTGGCAATGGTGAAACTCATGGGCCCAGGGGAATACGCGGTGGAGCGTCCTGGAGAAGTTGGGCAGGGTCATTTTGGGCTTGCTGTCCAGGATTACACACATTCGACGGCGCCGAATCGACGGTTCGCAGACGTAGTCACGCAACGCATTATCAAATCCATTCTCGCGGGCGCGCCTCCTCCATATTCCGACGACCAGCTCACGGCCATCGCGACCAACTGCACAGAGAAGCAGGATGCCGCACGTAAAGCGCAGCGCGACATGCAAAAACGAATCGCAGCAGTCGCGCTGGCGCACAATATCGGCCAGACATTCGATGCGATTGTCACCGGCGCGAACGAACACGGGACATTTGTGCGGATCATGAAGCCGCACGTGGAAGGCATGCTGGTGAACGGTCGCCAGGGAGTTGATGTTGGCGACAGACTCCGCGTGAAGCTTGTAAATACCGATGTCCGCCGCGGCTACATCGACTTCGCCAGGGAACGCTGATGGGCATCGGATAGAATCGGTTGCGAAATGCCCGGAAAATCCGCCACTGCAGTGAAGGCCTCGCCGAAAGCTCCGACGAAGCCGAAAAAGGCTAAATTCAATCCAACATCTTCTGAGCGAGTCAAACAAATCCTGGATCGGCTCGCTGAGATGTATCCGAATGCCAAGTGCGCGCTGCATCACTCGAATGCATGGGAGCTTTTGGTCGCCACGATTCTTTCCGCGCAGTGTACCGACGCGCGCGTCAATATGGTCACGCCTGGTCTGTTCAAGAAATATCCAACTCCGAAAGATTTCGCGGCATTAAAACCGGAACAACTTGAGCCCGAGATTCGCTCCACCGGATTCTTTCGTAATAAGTCGAAGTCGATCGTCGGCGCAGCGCAGAAGATCGTGAACGAATTCGGCGGCAAGGTGCCCGATGAAATGGACAAGCTGTTAACTGTGCCCGGAGCTGCGCGCAAGACAGCGAATGTCGTTCTTGGTTCCTGGTTTGGGAAAGCTGAGGGCGTGGTTGTGGATACGCATGTTCACCGCATTTCCCGCCGGCTGGAGCTCACGGCGAACAACGAGCCCGTCAAAATCGAGCAGGATCTCATGCGTGTGATCCCACGCGACCAGTGGATCGACTTTTCCCATCGCGTGATCTGGCATGGTCGGGCTCTCTGCATAGCGCGCAAACCTAAGTGCGTGGATTGCAAGCTGGAGACCGTATGCCATGCGGCTGACAAGACGTGGTCAACGGTGGAGATTCACAGGAACGCGACGCCGTAGGGGTCTCTTGGTCATCCGAGCGGATGGTGAAGGCGTGCGTCTGGTCTGACGGCGCGGTTTGAAACCGCAAAAGCAACACCAACGACAAACACAAGGTCCTTCGCCCAACATCAGGGCTCAGGATGACATGGTTTTGTTGAAATTCGACAATGGTGGAAAAAACCGCACTTGAAAAACCGTGTCATGCTGAGGCGTGAGTTTCGCCGAAGCACGTTGTGTTTTGTGTGCAATAACGATCGAGCACAGTCACGTTAACACGAGGCATTTCGAATACAGCAGAACATCACGCGGCGTACTTCTGTGCGTCCTTCCTCTTCAATTCCAATCCCATTCCGGGCCGCGTCAGATCAGGAACAAGGCATCCATTCACCGGCTTCGCAGCGCCGTCGAAGAACATTTGTTCAATGCGCGCGTGATCGTGGAAGTACTCGATGTGGCGGAACTCGGTCAGCGCGCAGGACGGATGACAATGGATCGACGGTGACGTGTGTGCCGAAAAGGGAATGTGGAAGCTCTGAGCAATGGTGCTGGCGCGCAGGAATCCGCTGACGCCTTCGCAACGCGTGGCGTCGGCTTGCAGCACGTCAACTGCTTCGGATTCGAGCATGTGGCGGAAGTAGTACTGGTCGTATCCGTACTCGCCTGCGGCAATTTCCATGCGCACCGGCGCGCGATCGCGAATCAGGCGCAGACCTGCGAGATCGTCCGAGGAAACCGGCTCTTCGAACCAGCGCACGTCGTATTCGGCGAAGCGCTCGGCCATCTCAAGAGCTTGCTTGCGAGAGTAGGCGCCATTCGCATCGACGAATAGTTGAACGTCGGGGCCGATCGCCTCGCGGGCGGCGCGCACCCGGTCGGGATCCTGCTCAGGATGCGTGCCCACTTTCATCTTCACCATGCGAATGCCTTGTGCGGCCCATCCTCCTAGCTGGCGCTGCAACTGCGCGATGCTGTAGGACGTGAACCCGCCGCTTCCGTAAATGGGAACGCGGTCGCGACACTTGCCCAATAGCACGACCAGAGCAAGACCGAGCAGTTTCGCTTTCAGGTCCCAGAGTGCCGCGTCAACTGCGGAGATCGCCATCGACGCCACTCCAGGACGACCGAGGTTGCGAATCTTCCAGAGCATCGCGCTCCAGCTCTCGCCGATGGAGAAGGCGTCTTTGCCTTCGAGCAGTTTGGAAAATGGTTTGTGGATCAGCGATGCGACGGCTTCGTCTCCGTACGTGTATCCCAGACCGGTTTGATTGCCTGCCGCGACCTCGACCAGCACCATTGTCGTTTTGTTCCATGAGAATGTGCCGTCAGCTTCGGGCAGGTCGGTCGGAACAGTGAAGACGGAGACGCGAACACTTTTTATGGGAAAGCTGCTCTTCATGAATCTCTCTCAAAGAGAAAGATTCACGTGTGCGCGGTTGAGTTGTGAGATGGGTTCGCAGCTTTGTTGTGCTACGCGGGAATCAATTTATCGACGACCTGAGAAAGCAGGTCCCCCGCTGCGCAACTGCAATTCTTGGCGTCAAGACGATATCGCGGCGGAGCGAGGGATGACAGTGTTTTAGGAGAGGACGTTTTCGTTTTCAGTGAAGCAGCTTTTGCGAGAGGCCTGCTTCTTCGAGCATTTCGAATACGCGCCGTACCACCCGATCACAGCGCACACCCATGAAGGAGAAAGTCGCAGGAGCGTTGGAGCCCACGCGTGCATAGAGCTTTTTGCGCACCAGCGCGCGGCCGCGATGGAGGCGGGTTTTGACGTTTTCCTCCGAGATGCTGAGAGCTTCGGCGGTTTCGATTGTGCTGAGTTCTTCCACATCACGAAGCATTAGTACGGTGCGGAGGTTCTCCGGCAGGCTGAGAATGGCTTCCTCGAGCAATGCTCCCAGCTCTGCATTGGAACTGTGGTGTTCGGGATCGATGGTGGTTGCGGGAATCATGTCGGCTCCTCCGCCGGTGGACTCATCGTCGAATTGCTGCGTCCGCTTGCCGTGCCTGAGGCGCGCGAATGCTTCGTGGACCGCGATACGCGTCAGCCAGGTGGAGAACTGCGAGCGTCCGGCAAAGTCGCCGAGGTGGCGATAGGCGCGGACATACGCGTCCTGCATCACGTCTTCTACTTCATCGTCATTCCGCAGAATGGCACGCACAGTGCGATAAAGACGCTGGTTGTAGCGACGCATGATCAACTCATAAAGCGCCGTCTCGCCCGAGAGGACGCGTTCGATTATCTGCTCGTCCTTGAGGGCGTCGGAGCCGATTGTCGGGGGTAACATGCTGGTTGACATGGCGGTCTATGGGATAGAGTGGCTTCCCTCAAAAAGGTTACGCTGTTTTCCACGTTACCAAAGGTTTCCCCAATCAGTTGTAACCAAAGGCAGCTTTGCCGCTCAATTGCACAGGACGGGGAGGATCAAATGCAAAAGTTTGATGCTCGGATCAATCTGGCGTGGTGGGTGCTTCGAATTGGCTTTGGAGTCGGCCCCATCATCGCAGGAGTGGACAAGTTCTTCAATGTGATCGTCAACTGGGAGATGTATCTCAGCCCGCTGGCGACCAAAGTTGTGCCGCTCAGCCCGGCGACGTTCATGCACATCGTCGGCGTGGTCGAGATCATCGCTGGCCTCGTGGTATTGAGTCGCTGGACGAAGATTGGCAGTTATGTTGTAAGTCTGTGGCTCATTGGAATCGTGGCGAATCTGCTGACCACCGGCATGTTCTATGATCTTGCCGTGCGTGACGTAGAGCTTGCCATTTCCGCGTTCGCCCTCGCACAGATTTCGGCGGCGCGAGAGGATGCTCTAAAATCAGGCAACGCCAACGACCGCTATGCGGCCACGGCCTGAGACTTTTGAAATAATCCCAAACTGGAGTGGAGAAAGCTTAAATGCGAAGACTAGCATTCCTGGCAGTACTGGCGATGTTTACGCTTCCGGCGGTCTGCGCGGAACAAACGTTCAAAGACGCCCCAATTCTCGACACGATGTGCGCCAAGAAGCTCGCAGCAAATCCGGACTCGCACACCAAAGGCTGCGCCCTGCAATGCCAGAGCGGTGGATTCGCTATCGTGACGCCCGACCAGAAAGTGCTGAAGCTCGACTCGGTCGGCAATAAGCAAGTTGTCGAGCAGCTCAAATCATCCAGCAAGAATGATCATTTGCGCGTGGATGTGACCGGCGACGTTAACGGTGACACGCTGAAGGTCAAGTTGATCAAACTGTTGTAAGCCGCTGGATAGTATCATCGCTCGCAACTGCGGGTCGTGTTCTCACCTTTATGGCCGTGCTCGGAGGTGGCTATTCGCCACCTCCGACCCAGCGGCTACCCCGCTGGTTCTGTTGGTCTTGGCCTTCAGTACCCTTGCCTGCCTGGGCTCTTCAGGGGAAGCTGCTTCTAATCGATACCTGCGCCCTCTGGGGAACTACCGATGAAGCTGCATTCCATCAGCGTTGCTGCTGCTGTCGCGTTGGTCGCACTTTGGACTGCGTCTGCGTTTGCCGGCGTGTCGTCGAAAGAGATGGATCGTTTTGAGCGCTCCGGCCAGGTGCTGCAGGACATGCTCAACGCGTCAGATAAGGGAATCCCCAAAGGCATGCTCGACCATGCGCGTTGCATCGCCGTGGTTCCGTCTTTGAAGAAAGGCGCGTTCGGCTTCGGTGGCCGTTTCGGATATGGGTTTGTAACCTGCCGCCGGAGTATGAAAGGCTCGTGGGGACCCGTCTCTTCATTCAAAATCGCAGGCGGGAACTCGGGCTTCCACATAGGTTCGGAGTCCGTCGATGTAGTCCTCTTGTTTGTCCATCAGCGCGGAACTGAGAAGCTGCTGGCCGATCAGTTCTCCCTCGGTGCAGATACTTCCGTATCTGCCGGACCTCTCGGGGATACAGGCTCGCCACGCACAAGCGCGCTGCATTCTGAGATCTACTCCTACGCGCGCTCGCGCGGAACGTTTACAGACATCGCGCTCGATGGCGCTCGCCTGTACCAGGACCCCGAAGTGAACAGGGACCTCTACGGCCGCGAGATCAAAGCCGCCGACATCCTCGTAAATTCGAAGGTAGCTATGCCTGACGGCGCCGCCCACATGATTGGCCTGTTGAACAAGTATTCGCCGCAAGCAGCTACCAATCGCGAAATGCGAAATCACGCCATCACCAAACGGCGCAACACCCGGCCGAGGGCGCCCGGCTCGACGGAACCTTAATCTTCCAAGGGCCACTCCGGAGGCTCACATTCCGGGCACTGGCTGTTGATGAACTCCAGCCACTTCAGAATCGAAGCCGACGTGGCATTTGCAGTCTCAGATGCCACGTAAGAGGCTGCAATTTCCCCGAAACTGTCCGCGATAAAAATTCCGGAAATGGGATCATCGTCTACAAGAAAACCGTATTCAGCATAGATCTGTCGCGGCGTCCAGCAGAACAGGGAAGGGAAGCTGAACTGGGCGCTGCGGTTCCTCGACCATGGTGGGACTAATCAAGAGAACTTCAGCTTGTTGCTCGCGAATTCGTTGATACTGAGCAGCAACATCGCGAATCAGAGCGGAATGCTGCGCTGCAATCATCCCAAAAATCAGGATGAGGTTCGAACGAGCGCGATAGTCGGAAAGACGAACCTCCGCTCCTGCAGTGCTCCTGAGCATAAAATCGCGGAGCCGGTACCCGATTCGAGGGACCTCGGCCTTGGGGCTGACTCTCCCACCGGCAATTTCAGCTTGTGACATAACGACCTGCGGCGATTATCTTCTCGAACAGGAATTCCGCGTCCGCTTGCCCCAATTGAAGGTGCGGAAGCGATCGGTTTCTATGATGCGAGTGCGCACTCCGTCGATTTCCACCGGCACGGTGACGTGCTTGCCTTGCTCCACGAATACAACAATGGCTGATTCTCCCGGGCTGTCCTGGCTTGCTCCTACTCCTACACCGAGAATCGCAGGATTAGACATCATGCTGTCGGCGTGTCGGTCTTTCACTGTTTTGGCACGAAGTACTTCGTCGGCTGAGAGTTCGGGTAGCGCATTGAGCCTCTGCACAGTTCTGGATTGTTGCGCACTGAAGTCAGCCGTGTAGATAAGTTTTGTACGTATTCCGTCAAGCTGTGCCGGAACGGGAATGCCCGGCCGACCTTTTACAAAGACCACTACGGCTGGCTCCTTCGAGGCGTCCTCGCTCTGGCCTACCCCGACGTCAACAACCGCAGGATCCTGCATGAGTTCAAGTGCGTGACGTTCCGTTGCTGCAGAAGCTCTGGCGAGCTGCGAGTTCGGAACATTAGTTTGATAAAGGGCCTTCTCAGTCGCGAGTACCTCAGCTTGCGGCGAAGCAGGGCAGGACACCGGGTGATCTGATCCACCAACAATTTGCGGCGCATTGCCGGCTGAATCCTTGAAAGCTGCGAGAACGTCATTGATGGGGTTTGCAACTGTGCCGGTACTACTTCCCGCATAGAGGAGTCCCACTGGTTGAGCCTTGTCAGAGGTGATGACAAGGGATCCGGAATCGCCGCTATTGCTGAAGGTGCTACCTTGGATCCCGATCTGGTTTGTAAACGTGACGTTGAAAGTCGAGCCACCCTGGCACTGAGTCGAATAATCCACTCGCACGTTCAAAGAGACTGCGTTAACGCTCGAGCAAGTCACGCCAGTGGCATCGCCACTCTTTGCGACCGGTTGCCCTACCGCTGGCGTGGCGATTGTCTTGGACGGGGGAGCAGGTTGGCCTGCTCCCAGCAGGTCGAGAATCGCTCCGGATTGATCCACCTCGTTCGTAACCACTTGCCCAATCGCTGCATCGATGTTGCTGGTCTTAAGAGGCGCTGCCTGGGTCAGATTGCCGACGATCGTGTTCTGCTTCTGCCCGCAATTGGTATCTGCCAGCCCTGGCTGGGAGATCGGATCACCAGGAGAGCCCTGATCTGATTTGTCGAGAACGTGATTGTTACTCAAAAGAAAGAAATCTCCGCCTCGCGAAACCAATGAGCCGAGCGTTCCGGAGCAGCAGAAGACTTCTGTTTTTCCGGTGCTCTTGTCCGTGGTCGTGGTTTTGTCGGTCGCGTTGCCGCCGCTCGTCCCGAGCTTAATCGGCGGGTTCTGAAAATCCTGATTGATGTGATGCACCAGGATATTGGCAGTCGCGCTCGCCGATTTAGTGCTGTCGGCGACAGAAACCGCAGTAATGTTTACTGCGGAGGGGTTTGGCACGGTATTTGGAGCAGTGTACACACCGGAGGCACTGATCGTTCCGATCGTGCCGTTTCCCCCCTCAATTCCTCCTGCGCTCCAACTGACGGCGGTATTGGTTGTGCCGGTCACTGTGGCTGTGAATTGTACCGATCCACCCGGGGCGACTGTGGCTCCGGGCGGAGATATCGAAACCGTGATGTTCTGAGAAGGAGGTGGAGGAGGATTGTTGGTGCTGGAGCTGCTTCCCCCGCCACAAGCAGCTGTGAAAGCTGCGATCAGAATGCAAAGCGTTTTGGCGCGAGATGGTTTACGCAGAATGCAGTCTGCAGGAAGGGGCGCCCTGTTCAAGTCGTTCTCCGGCGAAAATTTCGCCTCAAGAATCTAGCAGAAGCGCTCTGCTGAGGTGAAACCGCGGGACATCCTGCTTGGTACCACACGGCTCTCACCAGCTCTTGTGGAACTTGGTATCGAAACCGAATCCGCCGTTCTCATCACGGGTTCCGCTGAACGAGACCCTCGGGCTGATGTGGTATTCGAGCTTGATGGTCGTGTTTTGCGTCTGCGTGACATCGGTTGCAAACGTGACAAACAAATTGCCGGTAACGCGCTGCTGAATGGCCACCCGTGCGCCGGGGTTCTGCTGATTGCCTCCCAATTCGGGATCAATGGAAAGTTGCGAAATGCCGGCGATTTTTTGCAGCCGGCTGGTCACCTGGCTTGCGACTTGAGACGCGACCAGCGACTCGGCGCCCATGCTTCCGGGCGGAGTTGGATTGGCCGCCGAAGCTTCTGTGGTTTTGCCAAAAGCGATCAGGTTGATGATGTCCGATGGCGGCAGCGAGGGCACAGAAGTGTAATTCGTGTGCAAGCGGTCCACAGGGCCATCGAAGTGCATCATGATGTTGTATTCCTGGATTGTCGTGTTTACGGCGACGTTGACGACCGGCTGCGTCTCGTAGGGATTCACGAAATCAATTGTCCCATTCTGGAGCAGGTAACGATTCCCTTGAAAAATGAGATCGCCGCCTGAGAGCACCACCCGCCCAAGAATCACCGGATTCGCAGCGGTGCCATTTACTTCCAGGTTCGCGGTTCCATCGAGGCTGAGCGTCCGACTGACGAGACTGATGCCGTTCGTGGCGTTCACGGCAAGGTTGAGCTTCAACTTGTCGGCGAACCCTTGCGAGGGAGCCGGAACTGTATCTCCGGAGAATTGACCGATGAAGGTCATCAGATCGAAATCGGGCGCAAACGAAAGCTGGTTGATGCGCACGTCTCCGTTAAGCAGCGCGGAGTCGAGGTTCCCGGTAAGCGCGAGGTTCATTCCCAGTCTGGTACGAACTCCCTGGGGATACAGCAGGCGAATTCCGCGCCCGCCCAGCGCTAGATTAAAAGCGAGCGATGGCCGGTAGACAACTCCACCACTCGCGGTGACCTGGCCACCGCCGACTTCACCTTTGAAGCTGGTTATGTTCAGGCGATCTTTCGTCAACGTCAATACGCCGTTTCCATTCTCCAACCCTAGTGGCAGATCTCCGCTGGCGAATCCGGCATTGATCACTTCGATCTGCCCTTGAACATTGGGATTGGCGCGCTGGCCATAGGAATTGACGTTCAGGCGAAGCTGCCCGGAGGTGACGAGATCAGGGTCAAACAGCTGAATCAGCTTCAAATCGATGGTGCCCAGTGCGAGCAGCGACACGGGAGCATTGCGTTCGATGACCGGCACCGTCGCCTGGAACTGCAGGTTGGTATCTGTCCCGCGTAGCTGAACGCGCTGAAGGGCAAGCACGCCATTGACATAATCAACATGGATGGGACTCGCCGCACCGATCTGCACTGTATTGGCGTAGTTCACGTTCAGAATGGGAATGGTCGCATGAGCCTCGACGCGAGCTTTGTCCTTCAGAGGTCCCTTCAGTGTTGCGTGGAGTTCGGTTTGGCCGTTGATTTTGCCTGCCTGCGCCGGCGCGTAGGCCGCGACGATAGCGCCCAAGGGAATGGCTTGGGTATCGAGCGTGGCATTCGCGTAGTAGTCGCCGGTGAGGTTAACCGTGCCGCGTCCGCGAATGGACGTGTTGAGAACCTGCGAGCTCAGATCGAAGGCGCCAACGTGATTGGCGACGTTCGCGTTCAGCGCGATGCCGTTGATCGCCTGTTTATCGATGACCAACTTGGGAATATGCAGAGAAGCTGTAAGCTGTGGATTCTGAACCGTACCGCGTCCGCTGGCGATCAGGCTCAACACGCCTGTCAGATTCATGCCGCGCTGCTTCACTGTCTGCAATTGGGCGAGCTGAATTCCGGGCGCCTGGAGTTGGAAGTCATAGTTCTGTGACTTCGGATAATAGACAAGGTTGCCGTTCGCAGAACCGGCGGGAATGCGAGCACTCAACTTGGCATTCACGACCTCGCCTGTGCCGTTGAAGTTCAGGTTCAATGCGTTGATCGGCTCGCCGGAAATTTGAGCGTTGGTCAAGCTGACTGCGCCTTGTCCAATCGGGTTCAGCTCCGTGCCATGCACATTTACATTTGCTGCCAGTGTTCCTTTGATCGGCGTAGTCACGCCTCCGGCTTTGGCCAGCTCGCCGACATTCAGATTGTTGGCGTTGAGTCCCACCTGAATGGGACTGGTATTCGTGAAAGCCCATTTGCGCAGCCCGGTGCTTAGGTTGAAAGTAATGCGGCCGCGATCGGCAGAATCAAGCTCGCCGTTGGTAAGACTCGCGCCGGAGGGGCTGGCATTGATCCTGGTGCGCAGCAGCTTCCATTGCGTGCCGTGCACGCGAAGGTTGTTGGCGTTGAATTGGCCGGCAATATGCGGTGCTGCCGTCGAGCCGCTGACCGTACCATTGAAGTTGGCCGTGCCATATAGGCCGAAGGCCTGCGAACCTGGCGCACGAAATTCGTCGGCGATATTCTCCAGTTCATGCAGATCATTCGATTGCAAATGGATTTGCAGCGCCGATCGGTTGCTCACCGTTCCGTTCAGGTTCACCGATGTTTGCGGAAGGCGGATGAAGCTGTTCGAGAGTGCGAGGATCTTGGTTGCATTTGAATACGCGCCGTGAATGGCGCCATTCAATGGAACCGCCGCGCCGTTTCCCTTTGCGGGCGCAAGGCTCGCGTTCACGGTGGCGTCGGCTTTGGCCTTCATCTCGTTGAAGGTGCGTCCCCAGGTCGCGTCGGCGTTAGCGTCGACTTTGCCATTCATCTTTACCTGGCGCAGCGATGGAGAGTTCATCATCGTCTTCAAATCCGCAACGGAGATTCCGTGCAGTGCAGCGACCAGATGCGACTGCGACTTGCCGGTGAGATCGCGCATGACCAGATTGCCCGTGAGTTCTCCGCCGAGCAGGCCGGCGCGCATGTCTTTTACTTCGAGGTTGCCGTTGCGCAGCGTATACCGCGCGCCGAGGTCGCGGATGTTGGTGCGCATGGTCGGCGTAACGATCTGGAGTTCGCGGCTGTTCAGGCCTCCATCAACCACGATCACGGCGAGCATCGGCGTATCAGGTTTTGCCTGATATTCCAGCGATCCATTTGCGCTCAGAACGCCGATCGGAAGGGACGCGTTCTTCAACGTCCGGCGGAATTGGCCGGAGTCGAGGACGGCCTGATAGGTCGCATTCACGTGCGGATGGGCAAAGTCGGTGAGCGTCGCATTGAGGATGAAATGCGAATCACCGCTGGTGAGAGTGGCGTCTGTGAGTTTGAACGCTTGCGGCGTGAGGTCGAATTTCGCGCTTAGATCGTGTGGAATCGGATTGAAGTTTTCGAGCTTAAGGTGTCCGTCTTTGTAGCTGATGTTTCCTGAGTAGCGCTTCTGCGACGGATCGAATCCAGATTGGAACGTGAGATCGTGCAAGTCGGCGTTCATCACGCTCTTACGATTGTTGTAGTAGATCTCGCCGTTATCTAAGAGCGCATGACGCACTCCGAGATCGAAGATGTTGGTGTTGCTCTTCTTCTGGCTGTTGCTCTTGGTCTGCGGCAGATTGTCTGTGCCGTGCGCGTCGATGAAGACGCGGACCACCGGATGGTTGATCGTCACATCGTCCATGTACCAGGTCTTGCTGAGAATAGAGACGACGCGGACACCGAGATGAATGTGATCGACGGTGAGCAGCGGCGGCGTCGGATATGGATTCGCTCCGTCTACTACGACGTTGTAAAGATCCAGGCTGGGCGAAATCCCGTGGAAGTGCAGAGCGAAATCCTTCGCATGGACCTGTGATCCCAACGCAGCAGCCGCTTGCGCCTCGGCTTTCTTCAGTACGTACTGATGGAATGATTCATTGTGCAGCAGGACATAAATCGTGACACCCGCAGCAATGATCAGAAGAAGGATGATGCCAATTACCCAGCCCACGATTTTCTTCCATCGTCCGTGCCGACGTGGAGCTGGCTCTTCGAACTGGCGTGGCTCCTCAGGAGGTTCGTTGTAATACGGAGGTAAATTCGGTGCTGCGCTCACAGCCTAAGCTCCTAAATACTTTCGAAGACGTGCTCGTGCGTGTCGCGGCACGCCACCGCAAAGCTCCTCAGAACGCCTGTCCGATCGTGATGAAGTACTGGAATGGTTTGAGTCCTTGAGGAGCATTCAAGTTGTAGCCAAAGTCGATACGCACCGGACCCACTGGGGTTGCATAGCGGAAGCCCAGGCCAACTGTGTTCGTGTATTGGCCATGGAATCCGATCGTGCGAAAGACGTTTCCGCCGTCATAGAAGGGAACCACGCCGAGTCCCTGCTTGAGCGGAACCGGAATGCGAAATTCCGAATTGACTAGAAAAAGTTGATTGCCGCCGTTTGGAACCGCAATTTGCGGGCAGCCGCTGGTTTCGCCGACCGAGCAAACCGGAATGTAGCGCTGCGGCCCGGCGCCGTTCAGGGGGAATCCACGCAGCGTATTCGCGCCGCCACTGAAGAACGATTGGCTTAGTGGTACGTGGCCGCTGAATGCAGTTGCGAACCCGACGCGGACACTGTTTGCCCAGACGATGTTATCCGGAATCTTCTTGTAGTAGGCAGTCTGGGCAAGGAAGCGTCCGAAATTAAAGTTCGAACCTAGTGCTGAAGGATTGAAATCGGCTTCAAACGTCTCGTAGATGCCTTTGTGGGCATCGAGCTGAAAATCGCGCGTATCGCGGACGAAAGTTGCGGACAGGGTGGAAAGGCGAACGTGCATGTCCTCCGGCGGTACCAATCCGGGAATGACCAGATCGGTGATGCCGGTCTGCGAGTAGTTGTAGCGCAGGAACATGTTCATGGTTTTGTCTTCGTTGAGCGCGCGCTGTAGTTGCAATCCGAAGTTTCCGATCACGGATGTGAAGATGGGATTCTGCGCGTCGTGCTCGCCGCCGATGTTTGCGCTCGCCGACCAATTTGTACCCTTGAAGTAGGGATCGGTGAACGTAATTTGCCCGCGTTGATCGAGGCGCGCTCCCAGAGCGGTGAAGCTCAGTGTCTCAGCGCGTCCCCAGAGATCTTTGCGGGTGTACTCAACCAGAGCGCGTGGTCCATAGTACGTCTTCTGGCTGGTTTTGAAGTTCTTGCTCAGTCCCACTGCGGGAAGACCAGGAACCGCAACTGTACCGCTGGGAATGCTGCCGCCACGATTGATCACGTCAAAGCCGAAACCGTATGTCAGATCGTTCTTCTTGGCTTCGTGCACTTTCACCAGCACGTCTTCCTGTGTCTGCGTAGTGATGCGCCGACGAGGGTCGATTTCGGCCCAATCAAACACGCCGAGGTTATAAAGTTGGCTTTCGTTAGCGAGCATCTGGTCCTCGCGCAGCGGAGCGCCCTTGGAGAGCGGAGCTACACGACTGATGAGCGACTGCCGCGTCTCGCCGCGTCCGAGTGTCACGATCGTTGCCGTGCGGACTTGCGGACCTTCTTCGATCAGGTAGGTGACTTCGAGGTGATGCTTGTCTTTATCGACCGGCTTAGCGGTTTGCCGAAAGGTGGCATTCAGGTATCCGAGCTTCAGATACGAGGCCATCATCGTGTTGCGGTCTTCCTGCACCAGCTTTTGCGAATATGGTTTGCCCGGACCGAGGTTCAGTCCCTTCGGCGCGAGATTCGAGACCGGCTGGCTGTCGTTGCCTTGAATGTGCATGGCTTCGACGATGTCGCGCTCACCTTCGACGACGCGGAAGGTGACGTCAATATTCCCATTTTGGTTATGCACTTCCGGCGTGACCTTCACGTCGCTAAAGCCATCCGCCTGATAGAGGCGCTCCAGATTCTTGACGCTGGTATGGACCAGGTTCTCGCTATATTTGCCGTGCGACAGGAAGTGAGCTTTCTTTACGGCTAAATGTGGTACGAGTTGATCTTCATCAATCGTGGTGTTGCCGGCGATGTCTACATCGGCAACCTTGTGCCGCGGTCCCTTTTGGATGGCGTAAACAATCGTCTCACCGTTCGCCTGCTGCTGCGTGTTGACGTTGACCTTCGCGTCAAAGTAACCCTTCGACTGGAAGTACGAGACGAGATTCGTGCGTCCTTCCTGGATGATCTCGGGATCGATTCCTACTTCCTGATACACAGGCAGCAGGTTCTTTTTGGTCCAGCTCCAGATGTGTGCACCCTGGACC
Source organism: Terriglobales bacterium (assembly GCA_035764005.1). Lineage (NCBI taxonomy): Bacteria > Pseudomonadati > Acidobacteriota > Terriglobia > Terriglobales > Terriglobales bacterium. Next base: position 105,323 of record DASTZZ010000055.1, on the reverse strand, counting down.
TTCACGTGATAGAACGGCCCAGCCTGTACATTGAAAGTCAAATCCGCGCGGTTAGTTTCAGGATTGTAGTTAGCAGAGATGAGCTTCACCTTCGCATCGAGATGATCGTCTTTCATCAACTTCGTCTGCATGTAATTGGTGGCGTTCTGCAACGTTTTGAGCGAGTAGGTTTTTCCGGGACGAATCGCTCGGTTCCACAGCCGCGACCACAGGGAATGGATTGCACCTTTGAGTTTGGCGTCGTCTTCCGGAGTCGCTCCTTTTAGAGTGACCGAACCGAACTTCGCTTTCTTCCCCAGTGTGGTATCGAAATAGACGTTCGCGAGACCATGTGTTTTATCAGTCTGAATCCGCGGCTTGATCTGCGCGCGGAAGTAGCCCTCCCTCTGCAGGAAACGTTGGAGCGCGTGCTGTGCATTGACGACGTCGACGGGAGTGTACGGACCGCGCGGCGGATAGTCGGAAATCTGCAGCAAACGCGCATAGGGAAACACTCGTTGTGCTCCTGGGAATTCATAGATTCCGAAGTACACGGCCGGCTCGAGGATGAACAGCACGCGAATGCCTTCCGGCTCTGGCCGCACCTGCACCTGAACATTGTCAAAGCGATGCGTGCTCTTGATCGCAGCGACCGTGGCATCGACTTTTTCCTTCGAGAAGGGCTCGTCCTGTTTTTGCACGAGCAGCGGAAGGAATGGTCCCATGTCGATTTCGGGATGGCCGGCGAGTTCTACTGACGAGACCTGTTGTCCTTCATACGAAGGCAGAATCTCCTGAACCTGCGGTGAGGTCTTGGGCTGTTGAGCTGGAGTCGCGGTCGGCCCAGATTGGGGAAAGAGAAAGGTGGCACAGAGCACCACGTCGAAGAGAGCGGCGCAGCGATACGGCCAACCTGAGAGGCCAATGGTAGACACAACATCTCTGATGAAGAGAGAAGCGCAGTGTTTGTCTTGGCCCAGAGTATTCGCTGCTGCGGCGCAGCTCTGGCTCGGGCTGCCGTTGTGAGCTCACCCGGAAGCATCGTGCGCGAAAGGCCGGGAATCGAACCGAACGATAGAACTTTTCCTTCACACGGCAGAGATGCCGAATTCAAAACGCAGAGGGATCAAGAATGAAACGAACATGGCTTCTAGCTCCAACTATGCTGGCAGCCTTTGCCTGGGCCGGCGCGCAAACAGCCGGCTCCACAGGCTCTGGTATCGGCGGCAGCAGCACCAACACAGGCGCGGGAACAACAGCAAACGCAACCGGCACAATGAATTCGCAAAATACTCAAGTGGGAGGAACCGTCGGTACGACGGGTACGACAGCCGGGACAACTCCGGGTAGCACGGTAGGACGATCGACGACTACTAACCCGAGTACAACTTCAACGACTAATTCAAGCGGAATCGGCACTACTCAGAGCACGACCACAGGAAGCTCGGGAGCAGCTTCTCTGCCCAGTTCAGGAGCCGCAAATCTTCCGAGCTCCGGGGCTGCAAATTTACCCAGCTCGGGCGCAGCGACCACACCGAATTCGACGACTGGCACTACGGGATCGACCGGCGCGAGCGCAGGCTCGACCGGCACTATGGGCACGACTGGAACAACGGGATCTACCGGCAGCTCGGTAGGCGCGACCGGCAGCACGGGCACGACCAGCACCACCGGATCAACGATGGGCTCAACCGGAACACCGGGCGCAGCAGGAACCACGACGAATTGTGCTCAGACTCCTGCGACCAGCGGCACGACGACGAATACCCAAAATGGAACGACTTCATCGGCCGGAACGACTTCGACCACGGCTGGAGCCACTTCGACCAACTGTCCTAGCGGGACGAGTTCGACTACGCCCCGATAAACTCCACGCGAGAGTAATGAGTGAGGTGGGGCGGCGATGCCCCACCGCTCCCAACCTTCTGACCGCTTCAGCACAACTTTCTTTGTCTTCGGTGGTTCACACTGTGGTAATCGGGCATAAGTTCACGTTAGCCTTCTAAGGCGCGAACACCGTAATGATCGCCTCTTCGAAATGGAAACTCGCAGCCGCTCTCTGTTATCTGCTCTTAGGCTGTTCGTTATTCGCGACCGACATTCCGTCCGATCTGAACAGCGGATTCCAACAGATGTACAACCTGGATTTCGCAGGCGCTCACCACACGTTTTCAGAGTGGGAACAGAGTTATCCGGATGATCCACTCGGCCACGCGTCCAATGCAGCTGCATATCTTTTTTCTGAGTTCAATCGGCTGAAGATTCTCGAATCGGATCTGTTCATCGACGATCAGAAATTCGAGAAGCGTCCAAAGCTCTCGCCAGATCCCGCCATCCGGGTTGCGTTCCAGGCGGAACTGACCAAGGCGAGGGAAGTTGCGAATAGGACTCTGGCGGCAAAGCCGCAGGATTCTCGCGCTTTGCTCGCTTTGGTGATGTCGAATGGGCTGGAAGGCGACTACGTCGCGCTCATCGACAAGAAGAATCTCTCCGCACTGAGCTACATGAAGAGTTCGCGTTCCATTGCGGAACGCCTTCTGGCAGCCGATCCCTCATGCTACGACGCGTATTTGGCCGTCGGCGTTGAGAACTATTTGCTAAGTCTGAATTCGGCGCCGGTCCGCTGGATTCTTCGACTCGGCGGCGCGCAGACGGATAGGGAAGAGGGATTGCAGAAACTTCGGCTGACGGCTACAAAAGGGCACTATCTCGCCCCTTACGCACGCCTGCTGCTCGCTGTTGCGGCGTTGCGCGACAAAGATCGAAACACTGCTCGCCAGCTCCTGGCCGGACTCTCTCAGGAATTTCCGCAGAACGAACTCTATCGAAAAGAATTAGCGCGAATTCAGCCTTAAGGCTGCACTCTTCACGATATTTCGCGATGTTCTCAGCTCCTGTCATCCTGAGCGCCTCTTTCGCGCGAAGGATCTCCCGCAATGTCTCAGACTGAAATGCCCTCGCCAGGCTCCTCCACCTAGAACTCATGATTGTGGTCAGAGCCACGCGACAGCATTCAAGTTTGAAGCATTGCGGGAGATCCTTCGGCCAAAACAGGGCCTCAGGATGACAGACCTAGAGAGCATCGTAGGATCGACGTGAATAAATGCAGGCGGAGTGCGGTCGAAACGCAGATAATGCATGCGCTCGATCAGCGCAGCTCATCCAGCATCGCTTCCATCTCCGACCGTGCGTGCTGGTTCCGGATGCGGATGGCGCAGGCGATGCCGTCCTCAAGCATCTTCCGCGCTTCCTCATCGCGACCGGCTTTCATCAAGGTTTGTGCCGCCATTTGATAGCCGGCGGCGTAGTCGGGATTGGCTTCGAGAAGGGTTCGGAATTCCGCCAGAGCAGTCGATGTGTCTCCTAGATTGACGTACTCCATCGCCAGCCCATAACGCGCGAACGTGTCTTTCGGATTGTGCGCAAGGACTTCCTGCAGCATGGCAACGCGGTCCATAGGTTATCTGTGCGCGAGAGCGCCGACCATCGACTGGAAGATGCGCACGCCGTCGCTCATTCCCAGAATGGGATCGGCGCTGCGGTCTGGATGGGGCATCATGCCGAGCACATTGCGTCCTACGTTGCAGATGCCGGCGATATTATCGAGTGAGCCGTTGGGATTGGCTTCCGGCGTAATTTTTCCATCGGCGGTGGAGTAACGGAAAATGACTCGGCGATCGCGCTTGAGCTGAGCCAGGGTTTCCGCATCGCAAAAATAATTGCCTTCCATGTGGCCGATGGGGATTTCCAGCACCTCGCCTTCGCGGCAGGTGTTGGTGAAAGGCGTGTCAGCGTTTTCCACGCGAAGGTTCACCGGCTTGCAGATGTATTTGAGTTCTGCATTGCGCAGCAGCGCCCCCGGCAGCATTCCAGCTTCGCAGAGAATCTGGAAGCCATTGCAGATGCCGAGCACGAGTCCGCCACTCGCAGCGAAGCGGCTCACTTCTTGCATGATGGGAGCAAACTTCGCAATGGCGCCCGTACGCAGGTAGTCACCGTAGGCAAAACCGCCAGGCACGATGATGGCGTCGCAGTTCTCAAGATCATGGCTGGCGTGCCACAAGAATGTGACTGGCTGCTTAGCAGCCGATTCGATCGAGTAGTAGGCGTCGTGATCGCAGTTCGATCCGGGGAAGACGAGTACGCCGAATTTCATGGGTAAATCCAGTTTAGCAGTGCAGGCGGGACAACCGGCGATGATTTGCAGTCCATCTCTCCATCTGAATTCCAAGCAGGAGGAGCGAACACATGAGCATCTTCGACGCGGTAATGGGAGCAGTCGAGCAGCACTCCGAGGTCAACCAGCAGCAGCACGCGAGCCTGGTGCAGACCGCGATGGACATGTTTGCCAATCATGCGGGACTCTCCTCAATGCTGAACAACGCGCACTCACAAGGGCTGGGTGGAATTGTGCAGTCCTGGATTGGAAGTGGGCCGAACCAGCCGATCGCTCCGCAGCAGGTTCAGGGATTGATTGGACAGGACCGGCTCCAGGACATCGCCAATCGCGTCGGCATTCCTCCTGCAATCGCCAGCGTTGCTCTTGCGCACATTCTTCCTGCGCTCGTGGATAAGCTCACGCCGGAAGGGAAATTGCCGCAGGCCGCATAGCCGGCGGCCAGCATCTGTGGCGGCGCTCTGTTTTCAAGTAAGTGCGCGGTCGCTTGGAACTCATTTGCAGGCCCTGTATCTGCTCTATAACTGAACTGCCCGAAGGTAATCTACTCGCTCGGTCCGTTCTGTGATGTTGTAGGCTCCACAGTTTTGCCTGGAGCCTCGTTTGAAGATCTACCGGGTTGTTCGCTGGTTCATTCTCGCTGCAGCCGTGATTACCATCGGCCTCATGCTGCAACATCCGAAACGACTGGTGTCACGCCAAGCCCCCGCTGCACAAGTCATCGCGAATGCGAACTCGTTCCAAAGTAAGCTGAGCGATCTCGAGCAAGCGCACCAGAGCGGGCAGACTGGTGTGGAGACGCGAATTACTTCCGACGAAGTCTCCGCAGCATTCGCCGCTTCGAATCCGCAGCCCGCACAGACAGCCGCGCTGAGGTCCCAAGCGGGAATCTCGACCGATCAGGTGCCGCTGAAAGATCAGCAGGTTGTATTCGATGGCGATCAGGTCAAGAGCCAGTTCACAACGCAAGTCGCGGGGAAGGATGTCGTCGTCACCTTGAGCGGACGCATAGGCAGCAAAGACGGGTACGTTGATTTTATTCCTACAAGCTTCGAGATCGGGAGCATGCCTGTTCCGATATCCATAGTTCAAGAGCAGGTTCAAAAGAAGCTTTCCGATCCGGCCACGCACGAGCAACTTAAGCTGCCCGAGTTTGTGAGTGATCTCAGGGTGGAAAACGGACAGTTGGTCATCGTCGAGAAGTAGGTTCAAGTTCTGTCGGGCTTGTGAGCTGGGATGAATAAATCGCTGCTCGTTGAGAGTGCGCATATCATTTCACTCATGAGCACCGCGCGGCAGTTTCCCTACGACACCCGTCTGAATGTCCTGTACGAAGCCCTCGAAGTAATCGACATCAATTCACTTGCCGCAAACGCGCCGCACAAGTGGTACAACCAAACCTTGTGTGCAGTGAATGCTTCGGTGGTGCGCCTGGGAGTAATCGAAGGCGAGTATCACTGGCACAAGCACGACGACGATGATGAATTCTTTTATGTTGTCGATGGCAAGTTGCTGATCGATCTCGAAGCACGCGATGTCGAGCTCTCCCCTGGACAGGGCTTTGTTGTTCCCAAAGGGGTGCTGCACCGCACTCGCGCTCCGCAGCGAACCGTGATTCTGATGGTCGAGAATGCTGGAATCATTCCGACCGGCGACGAGTAGCCATCCGCACCGCCGCGCTCATTTCTTCGTGTGATACGCTGCTGGACGTGTCCGCTACACCTCCAGCGTCGTCGAACGGCAAGCACGTTCTGTACTGTCCACAGTGTGCCGTCGAAGTTACCGATCCGCTTACCTGTGGAGATTGCTCGGCAGTCATCTGCCGCCGCTGTGGCACGCCTCTCGAAGCTGCCGACGAGCTTGGCATCGGCTGAATCACAAGACTTTGCAGTAAGCCCCTCCTCGTTTACACTCCGTAGTTTCTTCTGCCAAGAATTCATATAACCGGTTCAGTTCGGGAGCGAACATCGGATGAAGCTACTGGTAATCGGGGCTGGAATGATGGGATCGGCGGCGGCCTTCGACATGGCGCGTTCGCACGAAGTCGAACTCGTCACGTTGGCGGATGCCGATCTGGAAAAAGCTCAGGAGGCGGCGAAGTTCATCGCAAAGACGCATGGGAAAAAAGGCGCTGCGGTTCGGCCAGTCGCAATCGATGCTGCCGACGAGAGCGTTGCTGCGGCTCTGATGCGCGGCCACGACGGCGCTCTCTCGGCTGTTCCGTACTTTTTCAATATTGCACTTGCTCGCGCTGCCGTTGGAGCAGGCTGTCACTTCGCGGATCTGGGTGGCAACAACACCGTTGTCCGCAAAACGTTAATGATGAGTGCTGAAGCGGAAAAAAATGGTATCGGACTCGCTCCTGATTGCGGTCTCTCGCCAGGCATGGCCAGCATTCTGGCAGGCGATCTGGTGCGGCGTCTGCGCATCGAGCAGAAGCCCGATCGCAGCAGCGCGCGGCGGGGGAAGCCCCCGACAATCGATGCGTTGAAGCTCTATGTCGGAGGACTGCCCAAGACTCCTCGACCTCCATTTCAATATCAGCTTGTGTTCTCGGTCGAAGGCTTAATCAATGAATATGTTGAGCCGGCCCGCGTGCTGAAGAAAGGCAAAATCGTAGAGATCGAGCCGTTGACTGAGCCGGAGGAGTTTCGCCTGCGGGGCTTTCAGCCGCTGGTCGCATTTCACACCTCCGGTGGAACTTCCACGATGCCGGAGACCTTCCAGGGCGAAGTCGGTGAGTGCTTCGAGAAGACGCTACGGTATCCCGACCACTACAAACTGATTCGCGGTCTTTACGACTTTGGATTTTTCTCCGGCGAAAAGCGCAGGCTCGACTCGGGCGAAGTGACTCCGCGCGAGCTGACTTCTCATCTGTTTCTCGAAAAACTTTCAGGCGAAGAGCCGGACGTCACGATCATGCGCATTGAAGCTCATGTAGGGAAACGGGTGCTCTCCTACACCATGGTCGATGAATATGATCGCCGGAGCGGGCTGACCTCGATGATGCGCACCACAGCATGGCCGGCCTCGATAGTGCTGCAGATGATGGTGAGCGGCGTGATCGGGAAGCGCGGCGGGATTCGGCAGGAGATAGACGTTCCAGCAGACATTTTCTTGCGCGAGATGTTACGCAGAAGTATCAAGATCCGCTTCGCGCAAAGCGGGAGGTAGTCCCGACGCGATCCCTCGCCTTACTGCGGCTATCAATTCTTCTTTTTCTGCGAACTGCCTCGGGGAAATCGGAGAATGGAATTTCAAGCTCACCAATCCAGGATGGATTGTGCTGCTTCCTTTCGGCATGAGCAATTCAGAGCCGAGTATCGTTACGGGAACGATAGGAACGCCGCTGTCCATTGCAAGATAGAACGGGCCTTTCTTGAACGGCAGCAGGCGGCCGTCGCGCGAGCGCGTTCCCTCCGGAAACACTGTCATGTTCAAACCGCGAGCCATCACCTGCTCAGCCTCTCTCATGCTGTTCACCGCAGCCTCACGATTGCGCCGGTCCACCGGAACCAGGTCGGCCATGAGCATGGCTCGTCCAAGAATGGGGATTTTAAACAGTTCTTGCTTTACCAATACTGAGGTTCGGCGCGGCAGCTTCGGAATGAGAATCGGAGGATCGAGATTCGAAACGTGATTGCACATGAAGATGTAAGTTGCGTCGGCATCGATCTGCTCCAGACCTTCGACCGCAATCCGTACTCCGGCGATGCTCAGGCCGGTGCGCGTGATCCACATGGCGATCGCGAAGAGCGTGTCGGCACTGCCGGTGAGCCATGTTGCCGGGAAGCCGATCAGCGCTCCAAGAAATGTGAAAACGCAGGTGAAGAGCACAGCGGCAATCGTGCGGATCAGTGCGATCATGGAGCAGAGCGGGCGGGCTGATCTTCGGAATGCAACCAGGCATCGCGGCGCGCGAACTGCGCGGCAGTCGCGCCCGGCAGATCACGGAAAACGTACGCTTCGATCTGCCGCTGGATCAAAACCAGTGAAACTTCTCTTCGCCCTCCATGATGCATTACGACGATTCGCGCCGTGGCTCCGGGTTTGGAATTTTCGAATTGCTGGTCGAGTCCTCGCAGGGGCGTGCGCCCATCGATGCTGACGATTTCATCACTCTCTTGCAGCCCGGCTTTTCGTGCTTCGTCGCCATAAACCTCTTCGATCACCAGCGGCCCGCGAAAGTTGCGATTCGCCGTGAAGCCGGGATCGGCAACGGTTTGGTTTTGTTTGGCGAGGACAAACCCGACTGTCTTGAATAGATCCTCATACGGCAGTTCGGTCGTGCCCGCCACGTATTGTTCGAAGAATTCGCGCAGATCGCTTCCGGTGAGTTTTTCCGCTTCAGCACGCACTCCTTCCGAATCGGGAAAGAACTTGCCTTGCTTCGCATAATCGCGATTCATCCCCTGAAAAAGATCGCGCAGTGAATGCGCGCCATGCGAGTCCTCGCGAATCTTCAGATCGAGCAGCACACCCAGAAGCTCTCCTTTGTTGTAGTAGCTGATGCTGCGCTCCGGCGTGCGGTAGTCCGGATATTTATCCAGCCAGGTATCCAGACTCGACTGCTCTGCCGACTGCGTTAGGTGCGCCGGCCGAGACTGTAGGACGGTGATTCCTCTGGCCAGGCGACGCAAATACTCGGTCGAATCGAGCAGGCCTGCCTTGAGTAATGCGAGATCGCCCACGGTACTTGTGACCCCTTCGCTGAACCACAGCGCGCGGGTATAGTTCTCGCGCGTGTAATCGATCGGCTCGAGCGATTGTGGACGGATCCGCTTCACATTCCAGAGATGAAAGAATTCATGCGCACTGGTCGATTCGAGACTTTTCAAGTCCTGGAGATCGTTTGCTGAGTGGTCGATGGCGGTACCGTACGCGTGCTCCATGCCGCCGCCGGCAGGTCCATGCGGGAAGTGATAGATGAAGGTGTAGGTGTCGAATGGCCGATCGTTCATCCACCAGGTCTCGGCCGCGGTGATCTTTTTTAGAAAATTCACAATCGGAAGCATGGTGTAATCAGCCGGATCGGCGTCGATGACGACGCGGTACTTTGCCCCATCCTGCGTGAAATCGCTCTCTGCAAAGTTGCTCAACTCTGCAGGACTATCCACTAATCGATCGTAATTAGCGGCACGTAGTAAGTAGCCGGATGGAATGCCAGGTCCGGCAGGCAGCTCATCCCACGGCAGCGGCGTCGCGAGCTTCCATTGCGCTGGAATTTGCTGCAGGCGAACCGAAATGGGAAGTTCGCGACCGTTTGTTGGATACATCAGCAACTCGGCAAAGTTCAGAAAAGCGTGATGCTGGTTGAACTGGGCGCCGAACGGACCAGCCTCGTCGAGCACGATGTCGTAATCGATCACAACCCATCCTGGCTTCGGACGAAACTCCCAAGTGGTTTTATCGACCTGATGAAGAGGAAGCGTCTCCCCGGATTGCGTCGAAGCCTTTACTGAGATCACGTCTTTCGCAAAGTCGCGTACCTGGTACAGCGCGTTCCAAACTGGAAGTTGAATGGCATCGCCTGCGCCTTCAGGATCGAAGGTCATGCTGACGTGCACACGATGATGGACCGCGTCTGCAAAGGTGACTGTGTAGTCGAGTTTGGATTCGTTCTGGCATAAGGCAGGCGAGAGCAAGGTTAAGACCAGAATGCTCAGGAGAGAAGATTGCCGAAGGAAATGAGATATGCGATGAACCATTGCTTTCAAGCGGTTGAGGCCCATCTTGGGACTCTGCGGGCGATAGGCGAGTTTTGCTGGCGTCGGGTTAGCGAACGCCCCTTTATAGAATTGTCATCCCTCGCGCAGCTGCGAATGTGCTGGGGGCTTTGATAGTTTGTTTTGCTGCGCGGGGGATCTGCTGTACTGCATTGGGAAAAAGCAGATCCCCCGCTCCGCAAAACCAATTTCTTCAAGAGGAGAGAGCGCGGTGGCGGAGCGAGGGATGACAATAGCTCAATTGAATCGCAATTGCTGTTCATCTTCATGCGGACGTGGCGATGCGCGCAGGAAGTTTCTCATAAATTCCACCAAAGCCGCCGTTGGAGAGAATGGCGACAACATCGCCCTCGCGCAGCTCAGGACTGATCGATTCCACGATTGCGTCGGCATCTTTGCATTCGCGCGCTGAGTGGCCCTGGCGCTTCAGCTCCTTCACCAGCGCTGAACTCGAGAGGCGCTCACCTTCGGGAATAGCTTCGGCTTTGAAAACACTTGCTATCACGATTTCATCGGCCTTGCTCAAGCTGCTCACGAGTTCTTTGAAGAATATGTTGCGGCGAAGCGTGTTGGAGCGCGGCTCGAGAATGGCCCAAAGGCGCCGACCTTTGTAGCGCGTGCGCAATGCCTTGAGGGTTTCCGCGATGGCCGTGGGATGATGCGCGAAATCGTCGATAATGGTCACTCCCGCCACCTCCGCCTTAACTTCCAGTCTGCGTTTCACGCTCTTGAACGTGGCGAGCGCTTCCTGAATTGCCAGAATGGGAATTTCATATCGCGCCGCCATGGCCGCCGCTGCCGTCGCATTGAGGATGTTGTACTCGCCAGCGAGTGTCATGCGCAGCTCGGCCCATGGTTGGCCTTCGCGCTCGACCGTCCAGGTAGTTTCGGTCGGAGAGAATTTCACTTCCCGAATGCACCAGGCGGATCCCTGCTTTTTTCCGTAGCGCTCGACTTTGCAGAAGGCGCGAGCGATGCAGTCGTCCACATTCGCCGACTCGTCATACGCGACCAGGTAGCCGCTACGCGGGATCAGATTCACGAGGCGTTTGAACGATGTTTTTACCGCGTCGAGGTCCTTGTAAATGTCTGCGTGATCGAATTCGACCGAAGTAAGGATCACGGCGTCAGGAAAATAGTGCAGGAATTTCGGCCCCTTGTCGAAGAATGCCGTGTCGTACTCGTCGCCTTCAAGAATGAAGTGCTTGCTCTGGCGCAGGGCAAAGCTGGTGCCGAAATTTTCCGCCACACCGCCAATTAGGAATGAAGGATTCAGCCCAGCAGTCTGAAAGATCCACGACAGCATCGATGTGGTCGTGGTTTTGCCGTGGGTGCCGGCGACCACGATCGGTTCACGTCCGCGGAGAAAGCTTTCATGCAAAATTTGCGGCAGAGATCGAAACGGAATGTGGTGGTCGAGTACGTGCTCTAGTTCAACATTGCCGCGCGAAATCGCATTGCCGACGATTACCAGATCGGGACGCGGCTTGAGATTCGCCTCTGAGTAAGGCTCGGAAACCGAAATGTTCATGCTGCGCAGCAGGTCCGACATGGGCGGATACGCCGCCGCATCGGAGCCGGTTACGTGAAATCCTCTTTGCTTCAGCAGGCCGGCAAGCGCGGCCATCGCCGTGCCGCAGATGCCGATCAGATGGACGCGCTGATGCTCGCTCAATTCCTGCCTGCCTTGCTTTCGACTGCCTGTGGCGTAGTTGCCGATTCGAGAATGTCGAGTTGCACTGCATCACTCACAGTCAGTCGTGCGCGCACGCCGACGGGCAGGGTGATGTTTCCCGCGCTCACGTGTCCGGAGCGCAGGCCGAAAGCAATAGGAATGTTCATGTCGTCGAGAACTCTCGTGATCACCTGCTGAAGCGTGTAATCGGCGCCTGCGGGCGGTTCACAATCCTTCATTTCGCCAAACACAATTCCGCGTACGCCATCCAGTTTGCCCGCGCACTTAAGATGCATCAACATGCGGTCGATGCGATAGGGCCACTCGCCGACGTCCTCGATGAACAGGATTGCGTCGTCGGTTTCGATCTCATACGGTGTGCCCAGCGAAGCAACGAGAAGAGAGAGACAGCCGCCATAGAGGCGTCCCTCTGCAGTGCCGGGACGGAGCGGTTGCAATGCCGGGGAGTCGGCGGCGTCGAGACTCCACGGCTGGGTTCCGGAAACGGCACGGAGAAAGGATTGAATATGCACTCCATTGGCCTTGGCGAAATCTTTTGCCAACATCGGACCGTGAAAGCCGATTAACCCTATGCGCTGAAAAAACAGAGCCGTGAGCGTAGTTACGTCGCTATAGCCGCAGAATATTTTCGAATGGCTCGCGATCAACTCAAAATCCAGATGCGGCAATAGGTGATTGGTGCCATAGCCGCCGCGAGCGCAGAGGATGGCCTTCACTTCCGGCGCGCGAAACATCTCGTGCAGTTCATCCACGCGTCGCCGCGCGTCTCCTGCAAAGTACATGTCGCGCTGAAAAATTGCTTCCGAGTAGACCAGTTTGAACCCAAGCTCCCGAAGGCGAGCTTCTCCCGCCGCAAATTCCGCACGATCCACCGCTCCGGCAGGAGCGATGATGCCGATCGTGTCTCCAGAGCTCAGAGTGGGTGGACGCAATAATGATTTGCGCGCAGCAGTCACAGAATTCTCAATCTTAGCCGATGTCGACTCTCATGCAGGGAAGTTGAGCACATCTGGACGCGAGTGAACTCCCATCTATCGCGACCCCTTGATACCTGTCATCCTGAGCCCCGCCTTTGGGCGAAGGATCTCCGGCGATCTGTCGGAGTCCAATGCAGCCGGTATGGCTCTTCGACCACCGATCCCTGAGCGTGTGGGCCGAGAGCCTCGCTCATGCTTTTCTACTGCAAGCATCGCGGGAGATCCTTCGCCCAAAAGAGGGGCTCAGGATGACAGCAGATTGAGAAAATTCCGAAAAACAACCTGAATAGTGCTGCTCTGAAATGCTGAAAAACAAAAAGATTTTGTTCGAGTGCTAAACTAATTCGCTGTTTTCTACGTACCACACCCAGCTACACGCGAGGACTCATAAATGAGCGCAAGAGGTTGCACTTTTTCGCGAGCGCCGTTTCCAAAAGTCGTGCGAACTGCAGTCCTGGTTCCGTTCTGCGTAATTTCAGTCTTCGGCACAGCGCAAAAAACGACCAACTCCGCGGGTCGCGCGACCGCAGCCAACACACTTCGGGTAGACAGTTCCGCCGTGATCCTGCTCTCTGAAAACAGTCCCGGTCCGCTGCAGAAGGCGACTGAAGATCTCCGGTCCGATTTCGCCAAAGTCTTTGGCAAGAAGCCCAGGATCGTCTCCAAGACGGAACTAGCTGGTCCGGCGACGATCGTCATCGGTTCAATCAACGACCTTCCCGAGGCAGTTCGGCCCGAGGCGTTGAGCGGGGCAGAATCGTTTTCTATTTCGGTCGCGAATCCGAATTGGAACAGTCGAAAGTCACATGCAATCGTGCTTGCCGGCGCTGATATGCGCGGCACCATCTATGCCGTGTATGAGTTTTCGCAAAAGTATCTTGGCGTGGATCCTCTTTATTACTGGACCGATCATGAGCCCACGCGCCGCGCGTCGATTACAATCCCTTCCACGTTGAACGAAAAATTCGCCGCGCCGAAATTCAAATACCGCGGCTTCTTCATCAACGATGAAGACCTGCTAACCGGCTGGGCTCCGGGAGAGAAGAAGGACAAGACGGGCATCTCGCTCGAGGTTTGGGACAAGATCTTTGAGACGACTCTTCGCCTCAAAGGCAACATGGTTGCGCCCGGCACGTGGATCTTTCCTGACGATCCGCAGGTAAGGGCCGCCGGCGCGCGCGGATTGATCGTCACTCAGCATCACGCGATTCCACTTGGGCTCAACGTTGCTCGCTGGCCCAAAGACGTTCCGTACAACTACACGGAGCATCCCGAAATTCTCGAACGCGCGTGGAAGGACGCGGTGAATTTGTACGAGCCGAATCAAGAGGTCCTCTGGTCGGTAGGTTTGCGCGGATTGTCCGACGTCACTTATGCGTCGATGGATCCCAGCGTGCGCGACAACAACAAGGCTTTGGGAGCGCTGATCAGCAAAGCCATCGCTGCCCAGATGCGCATTGTGCGCGAGGCCCGCCCCAATGCGGAATTCGTGACCAATCTCTGGCAGGAGGGCGCGCGTCTGGTGCAATCCGGCGATCTGAAGATTCCGCCGGAAGTCTCCACGGTCTGGGCCGACGACGGCTATGGATACATCCAGGACAAAGGTGAGGTGGCCTCAGGGCAGGGAATTTACGATCACGTCGCCATGATGAACGGCCGCGCCAATCAGCTCACAGAGATGGTTCCCATCGAGCGCAGCTTTTCCGAATTGGGACGCTACATCAAAGCCGGTGCGACACACTATTACCTGGTAAACACCAGCGATATTCGCCCGGTCACGATGTCAATACGCGCCGTGATGGACGCGGTATGGAAGGGACTGCCGAGCGACAGCGCTTCGGCGAGCGACAATTTCTATAAGAGCTGGTCCGAGGAAGAGTTCGGAAAGCGCGCTGCCCCGCAGTTAGCTGAGCTCTACAAGGAGTATTTCAAAGCTCCCGCGCATTTTGGCGAGCCCGCCCGCGAGTACGGCGATCAGCTTTATCACACCGAGGTCCGCCGCATGCTGCTGACGTACATGATCGACTCGCCGCTCTACGCGATTCCGAGCCAAGCTCCGAAATGGGAACCACCGCGTGTCATGAGCGCCGGATTCGGATTTGGTCCCAACCCCACACCTCCAAAAGAATGGTTGAAGCAGGCCGTTGCCCGAGGACTTCAGCAATGCGGCGATGCCCAGCCTCGGTGGGACGCGGTTTGGAAGAAGGCACTAGCGACTGAGCCACTGGTCGCGCCAGATCGGCGCGACTTCTACCAGAGCGAGGTGCTGGCGATGATTATGATCAATCGGCAGAGCAATCGCATCATGCTGCTTATCTCAAAATCCATCCAGGAAGCCGATGCTGGACGCAGGCAAGAGGCTCAAGAAGACGTAAAGCAGGCGCTCGCCGCGTTTGACGAACTTGAACGCGCAGAAGCTGCTGGCGAATACGGAAAGTGGAAAAATTGGTATCGCGGAGACTGGCTCACAGGAATCTACCGCACGCACCAGATGGTCCAGACGTTCGCCAATTTTCTCGCCGATCCAGAGACGCACATCTCGCCTCCGATTCTTTGGGACGGCTGGGAGGCTTACTACCACATCATGCACTACGAAGGAGATCGCTCTGCGGACGTGAGGTGACTCGCATTGCGGTGGAAAGGTGAGTGATGAGAGTTCTGGAATTAGATTGCCAGCGGCACTAGCTTAGACTTCCGAATACGGGAATCTCTCGTGACCAACGGAACCTGGTGAACGATGCTCGTAGCAGCAATGATTTCATCTGCCGCATCGCTGCGAAAATCGAGCTCGGTACTCTTTCGACAAATGGTTAAATCAAGAGGCCATACGTGGATGCGCGCTAGAGCGCGCGTAAATTCGGGTGAAGCCGGATCGAGAGTGATTTTTCCGAGTTGCGCCAACTTTGTGATTTCCCAAAGAACGATAACTGAAATTGTCCAAGCATTGCGGGAAAGCAACTTGCGTTCGGCGGCATTGAGCATTCCATCGAGCGCATGGACAAGGACGTGAGTGTCAAGACTCAGCATCCCAATTGAGACTGGTCGAGAAGATGTCGCCATGAATCTTTATTTTTCCTTTCATGCTGCCGATCAAATCAGCACAATTTGAACTTTCCGGGATCACCCTCGCGACCGGTTTTCCATGTTTTGTGATGACGACTCCATCCGGATCAAGGTTTTCTAAAACCGCCAGGCATTGTTCCTTGAATTTGGAGGCATTCATGGTTTTCATAGATAGGTTTCATTATTGACTATATTTTATGACTGGTCAATAAAAATGTCTATTTATGAAAAACGCTTGGGAATATTTGAAAAGTCAGGGTGTGTCTGTCGGCTCGACTGCATCATGAAAGCGTACAAATAACTTCTCGGCCGCAGCGACCACGTTGTCCTGCTCGGTCTTTTTCTTGAAGGCTGACTTGATCTTTTCCGATCCTGTCCAAAGTTCTCGATTCGTCTTTGTCTCGTATACCTTCAGGGTCACTGATGATGAAGAGAAATCTTTGCGTACACCTGATTGGGCCGACCGGTCGTATGGAGCTGATGTGTTGCCGCCGAGGCTTACCGAGCCGGACTCGTAGCATGTGACTTCCGCCACGAAGTCGGCTCTGTCGGGAGCATCCGTAATTGTGAATCTGCCCCAGTTTTGCAAATCCGTGCTGATCGCCTCGAAGGCGATATTTCCGCCGTGCGCGTTCTTCACGTACATCGATTTTCCAAAGGCCAATCGCTCCGAGAAGTTCCGTGAAGCGGGTGGATTCTGTTGTGCGCTTAGAGCTGTTGCAGCTAGCAGCGCGATCGGGAGCCACCAGCAAGCGCGCGCGAAAGTTGAAGAAATCATTTGCCTTGCCGGCGTGTTAGACAGCGAATTGTAATCCGAATCCGGCACGGAATTCATTCACCGATGATCTTCACGATCACCCGCTTTTCGCGCTGTCCGTCGAACTCTGCGTAGAAGACCCGCTGCCATGTTCCGAGATCAAGTTTGCCTTTGGTGATCGGAAGCGTCACAGACTGATGCAGAAGAAGGCTCTTGAGATGTGAGTCGCCGTTGTCCTCGCCTGTCTGATGGTGACGGTAGTTCTGGCGAAAAGGGGCAAGCTTCTCCAGCCACTCATCGATGTCCTGGATGAGCCCGGACTCGTTGTCATTCACATAAACGGCAGCGGTGATGTGCATTGCCGAGACGAACGCCAGTCCTTCCTGCACGCCGCTTTTGCGTACTGCCGCTTCGACCTGTGGTGTGATGTGAATGTAGTCGCGATGCTTCTTGGTGTTGAACTTCAGATATTCCGTGTGTGCCTTCACGGCCAACAGCATAGCGAGTCGCGAGCGCACCGGCAGTAACGCTGACAATCGCAGGCGCGTCATTTAGATTAGCTTCATGTCCACTGGTGAGAAGTTTGAGCGAGCCGTGAACATCATGGCTCGTCTGCGCGCGCCGGGAGGCTGCCCGTGGGACCGCGAGCAGACCTTCGATTCGATCAAGCCCTACACGCTCGAAGAGACGTATGAGGTGTTTGAGGCCATTGAGAATCGCGACTGGCAGGAGCTGCCGGGTGAATTAGGCGATCTTCTTTTACAGGTTCTCTTCTACTCAGAGATGGCGCGGGAAGCCGGCCATTTTTCCATCAACGATGTTCTCGATCGGCTTTCAAATAAATTAGTGGACCGACATCCGCATGTTTTTGGGGACGTGAAGGCCGAAACAGCGAAGGAAGTTGTTCGAAATTGGGAAGCGCTAAAGAAAGCTGAGAAGGCCGCGAAGGCAACAGAAGAGCCGGACGATAAACCTCTTTTGAGCAGCGTTTCGCGCTCGATGCCGGCGCTGCTTGAAGCGGGCAAGATCAGCCGCAAGGCGGCATCGGTGGGCTTTGACTGGCCGGATATTTCCGGCATCTTCGATAAGCTGCAGGAAGAAGTTGCCGAGCTAAAGGAGAACGTCGATCAAATCCCAGAGCCGATTCGGCCAGGTGGTGGCGATGCCGGATCGCGAGCGACTCCGATTGCGCCGGCGTTGCACGAATACGTCGAAGGAGAGCTGGGGGACTTGTTTTTCGTGCTTGTCAACCTGGC
This sequence comes from Terriglobales bacterium, assembly GCA_035764005.1. NCBI lineage: Bacteria > Pseudomonadati > Acidobacteriota > Terriglobia > Terriglobales > Terriglobales bacterium. The sequence continues at coordinate 87,692 of DASTZZ010000055.1, read as the reverse complement.
ACGATTTCTTGACGTGGATCCGGAATCGGCATTGCGGCGAACTATACGCAAATTTCGGCGACGCTTTGAGGCGATGGAATCAGCGGCAAAATCTCAAGGGAAAAAATTGGAAGAAATGAACATCGAACAAATGGAAGAGCTGTGGCAGAACTCGAAGATTGGCGAGGAGGTGAAGCAGTGAGCAAAACTGCTTCCGCGCCCAATCCTCAGTCCGCAGATTCGATCGAGCTGCGCCACTGCAGGGAGATCGCCGAATTTCAGGCGTGCGTCAATTTGCAAAAGGAAGTTTGGAGCTTTTCCGATGCCGATCTGATTCCGGTACGGATGTTTGTCGTGGCCGGCAAGATTGGCGGGCAAATCATCGGAGCTTTCGACAATTCCACTCTGGTTGGATTCGCGCTTTCAATTCCCGGGGCGCGAAACGGGAATGCCTATCTCCATTCGCACATGCTGGCCGTGCGGGAGCAGTATCGCAATCTCGGACTGGGACGGCGTCTCAAGCTGGCGCAGCGCGATGAAGCGATCACGCGAGGCTTCGAGTTGATGGAGTGGACCTTCGATCCGCTGGAAATCAAGAATGCTTATCTGAACATCGAGAAGCTGGGCGCTGTCGTGCGGCGGTACACGCTCAACCAATATGGAACTTCGTCTTCTCCGCTTCAAGGCGGATTGCCGACGGACCGTTGCGTTGCCGAGTGGTGGCTCAAGTCGAAGCGAGTGAGTGACCTTCTGGAGGATGGAATTCGTCTCCAAGTCGATCCAGAAAAGACCATCACTGTACCCGCGGAGATTTATGCATGGAAAGCCGATCCGGCGAATCGCGATCGAGCACGCGAGGTACAGCTCGCGAATCGACAGCAATTTCTCAATGCGTTTTCCAGCGGGCTGGCTGTTCTTGGCTACCGCCGCGATCCGGTGGGGAATGGAACCTTCTTACTCGCTCAGCCGCGGGAGAAATTTGAATTCAGTACGGCCCCGGAACGGGAAGCGGAGCCGTCATGCAGATAGAAAGCATCACGATTCGCGAGCTGCACATGCCGCTGGTGCATTTCTTCGAGACCAGCTTCGGCCGCACTACGGAACGGCGCGTGATGCTGGTTGAGCTGCAGCTCGACGGCATTACGGCGTGGGGCGAATGCGTTGCCGGTGAGCATCCCTTTTACAGCGAAGAGTCCATTGGAACTGCGTGGTATGCGATTTCAGAAGAATTGGCTCCTGCACTGCTGAATCGCGAGATCGCGTCCGGACGCGATGTCCCTGCGCTGCTTCGACGAGTGCGCGGCCATCGCATGGCCAAGGCAGCGCTTGAAAACGCGGTATGGGATGCAGAGGCGCAGATCAAGAATGTCCCATTATGGAAATTGCTCGGCGGGACTCGAAAAGAGATTGCCTGCGGCGTGTCGCTGGGAATTCAGGATACGCACGAGCAGCTTATGGACAAGATTGAGTCCGAACTGGCATCCGGCTATCAGCGGATCAAAGTGAAATGCAAGCCCGGATGGGACATCAAGATCTTCGAGCGTGTTCGCGAGCGCTGGCCGCAGATCCTGCTTAGTTGCGATGCCAACTCGGCTTACACGCTCGAAGATCTTGACCACCTGAAACAGTTCGATCGCTTCAATCTGCTGATGATCGAGCAGCCGTTGTGGAACGATGATTTTTACTTCCACGCTCGCCTGCAGAAAGCACTGAAAACGCGAATCTGTCTTGATGAAGCAATCCATCACGCGCGCAGCGCGCGCGCTGCAATCGAACTGGGTTCCTGCGGGATCATCAACATCAAAGTCGGACGAGTTGGCGGATTCAGCGAAGCGATTGCCGTTCAGGATGTCGCGCAGATAAACAACATTCCAGTTTGGTGCGGTGGCATGCTGGAGAGCGGTATCGGCCGCTCGCATAACGTCGCGCTGTCCACCCTGCCAAACTTCTCTTTGCCCGGAGATGTGTCGGCTTCAAAGCGATACTGGAAAGAAGACATCATTGATCCCGAAGTAGTCGTGTCTGCAAAAGGCACTATTACGATCTCCGACAAACCTGGACGCGGATATGACGTAAAGACTGACCTAATAGAGCGATTGACCGTTCGAAAAAAGACTATTCGGCAGGCGGCTGCCGCTCGGACCCATTGAAGGGCCATTCTGGTACTTGCTCTACTAGGCAGAGCGCAGCCCAAGAGCGTGCAAAATCGACACTTCATCGTTGCGCCCAGAGATGACTGCGCGAAAAAGCGTGCGCGTATTTCCAAATCGCTCTACAGTAGCGAGAACGTGCTTTCAATTGTTCTCAGGTATGGTCATACTGCCGCGGTGAACTGATGAAGACAAGAACAATGCCTGCGAGAGTCTTTAAGACTAAGTGCCTCGCCGTGATAGATGAGGTGCATTCGAAATGCGAGCCTGTAATTATCACCAAACGCGGAAAGCCTCTAGCAAAGCTCGTACCCATCAACTCACGACCCGATGACATATTTGGATTCATGCGAGGAAAAGTAAAAATCATTGGAGACATCATTACTCCGGCGATTCCGCTGGAGGAGTGGGAGAAGGATTGACGTTCCCCGGGCTACAGCTGTTCTCTCCTGATGGTTGTTAGTGTACAGTCTACCGGTTCTGGACTGGCAACCCGGAATCGAGAAACGACACGGTCGTCACATCGCTCGTGAATTTGAAACGAACTCTGCTCTCACAGTCTGTGTTCCCGGTTCGGGAAGCGTAGCGCCAGGATCTCACAATCCGGGCAGCCTCGCGCCCGAGCGTTGCGTCGCCGTGTAGCAGCTTTACTTCCTTGACTCGTCCTTCGGGCGAAACGATCGCGCGGAGGAGTACTTCTGTGTCCCGCACAACCGAGGAGAAGTCATCCAGCACGGGATGGCTTTCAGGCGGTCCCGCCGGCGGAAGGATCTGAGGAACTGGATCGGAATGATGTACCCAGGCGGAACTGTGTTTCGGTAAAGAGTGCGGGAAAGTGGCCCCAACATCCGGAGTCACTGCGGACTCGCTTGCCGAACTGTATTTGTAAGCGGCGGATTGAAGAGTGGCTCCGCCAGGCGTTAGCGCTTTTCCATCCATCACGCCCACTTGGGTTTCGCCTTTTGCCCACACGGCATTGGGAGAGGGCAAGGAGCCGACCTGTTCTGTGTTCGAGAACGGCTTCTGTGCTTTGGCCTGTTCAGGTTCTACGATTCGAAATCTCAGCGCACCATGTACTCGCGGGAGGAGGGACTTGGCGATCTGTTTCGATCTGGAACCCATCTCGCCAAGATCGCCGTTCCAGTGCGCCTGAGCAACTGAGAACGTCACGGCTGCAAAGATGATTGCGGCTGCGGTGGCAATTGCGCTAATCGCAAATGATCGGCTTCGTATGGGCGCGTGAGCTACTGGTTGCATCGCTCTAATCGGCGGACGCGATTTCGTTTCGAATCCCTTCGTTGGTCCTGCCGAAAGTTCAATCGTTCCGATCAACTCTTCGGGACTAATGCTGGTATTGTTGTCCAGTGCTTGGCAATTCAGAATCAGCTGAAGTTGACGCGGACTTAGGACGTGCTGATGCAGATCAGCGAAATTGCGGAAGATCCAGAACAGACGAAGAGAAGAGAGTCGCGTTGCGCGCAGATACCGAAGCTCCCCGTCGGGAGATTGCGTGCAAACGTACCGACACCCAAGCTGATGGATGCGCATAGACGTACCTGTAGTGACTTTGAAAAGGGCTTCGACGGGGGGAAGTGGGCCTCAACATAGTAAGTAGCTGAACCGCCGAAAGCAAGTGAATTTCTCGTTCGGCGGGCCATTTGATAGTTACTGGCCGTGCGCAAAACCCTACGCGACGCATCGCGGCCTTAACGCGGAGTGCGGGCCAAGAGATCTGAACCCGCAGAGTCTCCGCGTAACCGCCGTGATGTTACGGGATATCTAAGCCGTAGCTGCCATTTCCAACTCTGCCACTCGGCGTAGCGGTTGCGACAGGCTTTCGATCATCGCAGAGAATCCTGCCAACGTGAGCGATTGTGGTCCGTCAGAGAGCGCTCGCTCAGGGCAGGGATGGACCTCCACAATCAGGCCATCTGCCCCAACGGCGATTGCCGCCTTTGATGTCGCGCACACTAAGCTGCGGCGCCCGGTTCCGTGCGATGGATCGGCGATTACCGGCAGATGCGACAGTTCTTTCGCCAACGCGATCGCTGCCAGATCGAAGGTATTGCGCAGTTCGGTTTCGAAAGTCTTGATGCCACGCTCGCAGAGGATTACCTGCGAGTTTCCACCAGCCAGCAGATATTCTGCAGCGAGTAGCCATTCTTTCACTGTGGCGGAAGGCCCACGCTTCAACAGGATGGGCCGTTCTGCTTTGGCCAAGCGGCGTAGTAGTGCAAAATTTTGCATATTGCGGGCACCCACCTGCAGGACATCGGCGTACTCCGAGATGAGGTCAACATCTTCGGTGCTCATCACTTCGGTGACGATGGGAAGGCCGGTTACTTTGCGCGCCTCGGCAAGGATCTTCAGCGCTTCTACGCCGAGTCCCTGGAAGTCGTAAGGAGACGTACGCGGCTTATATGCTCCGCCGCGCAGCATCCGAGCGCCGGCCTTTTTCACACCTACCGCGGTTTCCAACATCTGCTCGCGCGACTCGACTGAACATGGCCCAGCGATGATCACAATGTGCTCGCCGCCTACCTTCACACCCGCGACATCCACCACACTCGATTCCTTCCTCACTTGCCGGCTCACGAGCTTAAATGGATGCGCGATCGCAATTGCATCTTCCACGCCCGGCGCGCTCTTCAGCGCCTCGAGTTGAGCACGATTGCCGCCGCTGCCTACGGCGGCGACGATGGTGCGCTCTGTTCCGCGAATTACGTGCGGCTGATAGCCGCACAGCACCACACTGTCGATAATGTGCTGAATCTCGACTTCGGTTGCGCCTTCTACCATGTTGATGATCACTTTCGGTCTCCTTTGGGATCGCAGAAAGCAAAAGCCGCGACTTTGTGAGTCGCGGCTTCGGGTGCTTCTGTGATTGCTAAACGATTACGTTATGAATTTCGTCCGCATGCACGCGCTTCCCCGCTGCCGCTACTCGTAAAGTACCAGTAGCGGTAGGTAAAGAAGCTCGTAAATCGATTCTCTTGCATCGCGGTGTCAAAACTATAGGTGAATTGGGGCGGAAATGTCAATTTTGTTCCCGATCAGTGAACAGCCCCGGGAGAGTTAACCCAAACCCCACGGTTTGAACGTGTGGACTAAAACATTCAATCTTTCGGACTAGCGTAATGCGCCCATTCGTTAAGGTGGCAATTCGATGTGCATAGTACAGAAAGCCGACCACCGGGCCGGCTTAGAAACTGCATTAGTGATTTATCCGACGTGTTGCAGCACTTGCTCACGTTCTTCAGCGTCGTGCTTGGCTTCGGTTTCATCGTGCGGCAGCGCGATGCTGAGAGCTTCGTCGATGCTGTTGACATAGTGAATCTGCACGCCTTCGAGTTGTTGAGGCGTGAGGTCCTCTTCGACGTTCTGCCGGTTTTCGGCCGGTAGAATTACATCGCGAACCCCGGCGCGCTTCGCTGCGAGAACCTTCTCCTTGATTCCGCCCACGGGAAGCACGTTGCCGCTCAGCGTGATCTCTCCTGTCATCGCCGTTAGTGGACGCACCTGCGTGCCAGTCAGCAGCGAGACAAGAGCCGTGGCCATCGTCACACCTGCTGAAGGTCCGTCTTTGGGAACAGCGCCTGCGGGCACGTGGATGTGGATGTCAAGTTCTTTGAGGAATTCTTCATCCAGGCCCAGATGCTTGGCGTTCGAGCGTACCCAAGTGAGTGCGGCCTGCATTGACTCCTGCATCACCTGGCCAAGCTGGCCAGTCATGCTGAAGCTGCCTTTGCCCTTCATCTTGTTGGCTTCGATGAAGAGCACGTCGCCACCGGCCGGAGTCCATGCGAGTCCCACTGCGACTCCCGCACGCTTGGTGCGCTCGGCAATTTCTGTATCGACACGAACCTTGATACCGCCCAGGAATTCCTGAACGATGTCTTTCGTCAATACTAGCTTCTCGGTCTTACCTTCAGCGATACGGCGCGCTTGTTTACGGCACATCGTTCCAATGTTGCGCTCCAGGTTGCGCACGCCGGCTTCGCGCGTGTAGTGCCGGATGATGTAGCGCACAACTTCTTCGGAGAACTCGATCTGGTCGGGTTTAATGCCGTTCTCTTCGATCTGCCGCGGGATCAGATAACGATAGGCGATGTGTACCTTCTCGTCTTCGATGTACCCCTGCAGCTCGATGATTTCCATGCGGTCGCGCAGCGGTTCCGGAATGGGATCAAGCATGTTCGCTGTGCAGATGAACAGCACCTTCGACAAGTCGAACGGCACATCGAGGTAGTTGTCACGGAACGTGGCGTTCTGCTCGGGATCGAGCACTTCGAGCAGCGCCGATGCCGGATCGCCGCGGAAGTCACGTCCGAGCTTGTCTACCTCGTCCATCATGAAGACGGGATCATTGGTCTCGACGCGCCGTAGGTTCTGAATGATTTGTCCAGGTAGCGCGCCGATATAAGTCCGGCGATGTCCGCGAAGCTCGGCTTCGTCATGCATGCCGCCCAGCGAGATACGCGCGAACTTGCGTCCGAGCGAACGCGCAATGCTGCGTCCGAGAGAAGTTTTTCCTACTCCCGGAGGTCCGACGAAGCAGAGGATCGGCCCCTTCATTCCGGGTTTGAGCCGACGGACCGACAGATAATCGAGAATACGGTCCTTCACCTTCTGCAGATCGTAGTGATCTTCGTCGAGGATTTCTTTGGCCTTCGCAATGTCAACGTCGCTACCCGAGGACTTGCCCCAGGGCAGTACCGCAAGCCACTCGATGTAGCTGCGCGTAACCGAATAGTCGGCGGCCATGGGGGACATGCGACCCAAGCGGGTCAGCTCCTTCATCGCTTCTTTTTTCACATCCTCCGGCATGCCGGCATCTTCGATCTTCTTCTTCAGCTCTTCGGTGTCGCGCTGCGTTTCGTCCTGCTCGCCGAGTTCTTTCTGAATGGCCTTCAGTTGCTCGCGCAGGTAGTACTCGCGCTGCGACTGCTGCACCTGATCCTGGACTTCTGTCTGGATCTTGTTGCGCAACTGCTGAACCTCGAGTTCCTTCGCCAGATGCTTGTTGATCTTCTGCAGCCGCGACTTGACGTCGGTAATCTCGAGGATCTCCTGCTTGTCCGTCGTAGAGAGGGAGGGCAAGGAAGAGGCGATGAAGTCCACTAATCGTCCGGGCTCTTCGATGTTGATCGCGACGGTCTGCAGTTCGTCTGAGAGCGTTGGCGAGCCGGTTACGATCTGCTGGAACAATGTGAGGACGTTGCGCTGCAGTGCCTCGATCTCTGGTCCGCCTTCGCTCTTGCCTTCGGCGATAGGATCGACAATTGCGCGCATGAATGGCGTCAGTTGCTGGTATTCGCGAACGTGAATCCGCTCCACGCCTTCAGTAAAGACGAACAAGCTCTGGTTGGGCATCTTCACCACTTTGTGAACGGTGGCGAGCGTGCCTACGGTGTAGAGGTCGGTTGGCTGTGGCGAATCGACGCGCGCTTCGCGCTGCGCGACTACCACGATGTTTTTTTCTTCCCCGAGTTGGTTGATGAGTTGAACAGAACTCTCCCTCCCCACTGTGAGAGGCAACACAGCGTGCGGAAACAGCACGGTGTCACGCACCGGGAGTACTGGGAGACTGCGTTCGCTTATTTCTACTTTCTGTTCAGCCGGCTGTGCTTGCGGAGTCGGCTCAGTCTTACGTTCTGCCATATGAGTGCCTTATAAATCTTGATAATAGATGACTCAACTCTGAAAAGGATTCGAGCGTGGAATTGTACTACTCAAGCGTCTTGCAGGTTTGCGGTGGAATTGCTCAGGTTTGCTCCGGCAAGCTTGTGGACCAAGGCTCAGCCGGCGCGGTAGACGCCTAAAACCTTCACCATGGGGCAGATCTCTCGCAGGTGGCGCAAAGCGTTCTGAGAAGCTTGAGTCTGTCCGCACTTCAGATCGGCGTAGAAGACGTACTGCCATGGATGTCCTTTGACCGGCCGTGACTCGATCTTGCTCAGTGAGATGTCGCGAAGCGCGAAGACGGCGAGGGCTTTAAACAGCGCTCCGGGCTGGTCCGGGACAGAAAACGCAATGGAAGTTTTGTTGGCATTCTGTTCCCAGCGCTCTTTCGGAACGATCAGCAGAAAACGCGTGAAGTTTTTCGGATCGTCTTCGATTCCTGCTTTGAGAATTTTGCCCTTGTACTCGACAGCTGCCTGGCGACTCGCGATTCCCGCAGCATCTTTCGCGTTTTCGGCAATCACGTGCTTCACACTTCCAGCAGTGTCATAGAACGGGATTTGCTGAACTTCAGGGTGCGCGCGGAAGAATCCGCGGCACTGGTCGAGAGCGACTGGATGAGAGAGGACGCGGCGAAGCTGTGAAAGCTTCACTCCAGGCGCAGCAATCACGTTGTGGCGGATGCGCAGCCGATGCTCGGCGTGGATGAACAATGGATGCTCAAGCAGCAGGTCGAAGTGCTCAGTGACAGGTCCGGCAAGCGTGTTCTCGATCGGAATTACAGCAGCGTTGGCGCGCTTCTTGAGCACGGAGTCGAAAACTTCCGCAGAACGCGCGCATGGCGCCACAGTGCACGAGGGCGCCATCCGCAGCGCCGCTTCGTGACTGAATGAACCTCGCTCACCTTGAATGGCTATTTTCATTGGGCTTCCGGCTACCGGCTACCGGCTTTCGGCTTCATTTTCGGCTGCTCACGACAGTTCACAATGATAACGGAGCCTTCTATTCCAGAGAGCTGTCGGACACGCGAGCGGCAGCTCTGGTTCTACTCCGGGAATTCAGATTGCGAGAAGAAATCGCTGCAGATCCAATGACCTAGCCAGAAGCCGGTGGCCGAAAGCCGGCAGCCACAGTCCAGCCGCTCTCGATCCTCTACAACCATCCCCTGCCATTGACCGTCATATTTGGCAGAGTTAGTCGCAACACTCTTTGGGAGGTGGGCCCATGCTCTGGACCCTATTTGTCATTCTGCTAGTGCTCTGGTTGATCGGAGTTGTCAGCAGCTACACGCTCGGCGGATTCATTCATCTGCTGCTCGTGCTGGCGGTGATCGCACTGATTTTCCAGTTGCTCACCGGACGACGAACCGCACTTTAGGACGGTACGAACCCGGATAGCTGAAAAACTGCAATCCAACAAAAGAGTTCCAACAGAAGCGAGGAGGCAATCGTGGACAAGAACCGAATCAAAGGCAAGATGGACGAGATCGCAGGACGCGCAAAACGTCAGGCCGGCGAATGGACCGGCGACACGCAGGCTCAAGGCCAAGGCACTGTTGACGAAATCAAAGGCCGCGCCGAGAACGCATGGGGCAAAGTAAAAGACAGCGCCCGCAATGTGAAGGACGACATGGACAAAAAGGACAGAGAGCGGAACGCTGCCTGAGTCGGAGTTCGCCAATACAAAAAGACGCTCAATTTGAGCGTCTTTTTCTTTTTGTGCGCGTTACAAGTTCAAGTACGAGCGCACCGGAACGATGAATTGATAGTTTCCAACCCGGTGGTACGACCGTAGTAGCCGTGTACTCCGCCACAATCAATGGTCCTGAAGAAGTGAATCCCGTTTTCAGGTGCTCGCGGGTGAGCACTCTTGCTTTAAAGGCTTTCCCTGCAAACATCACTGAAGCACGCCCTTCTTTCTTCCTCTGCTTTCCCGTTTCCGAACGCATCAGGGTAGGTGAACTTTGCGCGACCGTGGCGCGGAGGCGAAGCGTAACCGCTTCTATTTTCTTTGCTGGATGGTGATATCCAAATCGGCGCTGATGCGCTTGATGGAAGTCCTCGAGCAGCGAAGCAGATTTCTTCCATGGAATCTGCAATTCGTATCCCTGGCCTTGGTAGCGCATATCAATGGAGTATTCCAGACGCGGAGGGCCCTTCCATTCCTCATGTGAGTACTCTCGCAGCGCGGCTCGTTTTAGCTCGTTGAAGATTTCGCCGATTTCCTTCGCAGAGCTCTGAAACTCGCCCACGCTAAGCAGCATGGGGGCAGTGCGGGAAAAGTCTTTGACGACATCACTGACCAGAATTCCATAAGCGGAAAGGGCTCCCGGCGCCGGCGGAACGATGACGCGCGGCATCGATAGCGCCGCCGCCAGCTCGCATGCATGAAGGGCGCCTGCACCTCCGAAGGCGAGCAGCGAGAATTCGCGCGGATCATAACCCTGTTCGATGGAAACCACGCGAATGGCTTTTTCCATGGTGGCGTTAACCACGCGAATGATGCCAGAGGCCAATTGCTCCGGAGACCATTCGAGACCATTCTGGGAAATCCATTTTGTGAATAAAGCGCGCGTACGCTTGACATCGAGACGAAACTCTCCGCCGAGAAAGTTTTCTGCACGCAAGCGGCCCAGCAACAGGTTGGCGTCGGTGACGGTTGGTTGTGTGCCTTTGCCGTAGCAGATCGGGCCAGGATCGGCTCCGGCCGATTCCGGACCTACCCGCAGCGCGCCGCCGGCATCAACGCGCGCCAGCGATCCACCTCCCGCGCCGACAGTGTGGATGTTGAGCATGGGCACGCGGACAGGGAGGCCGGCAACTTCGGCCTCTGAAGTGAGATTGAGTTTGCCCGCAAGCAGAGCAACGTCGGTGGAAGTGCCTCCCATATCGAACGAAACGATGTTTTCGAATCCTGCGGCTCGTCCCATTTCCAGCGCTCCGACGGCCCCTCCCGCAGGACCGGAGAGGACAGTTCGCACCGGCTGCGCCGCGGCGGTGCGTAGCGCGGTAATCCCTCCACTGGATTGCATCACGAATATCCGTGTCTCTCGTTCCGTGGAGAGGCGCGACTGCAGACTCTCCAAATAACGCTGCATGAGCGGCTGCAAGTAGGCGTTTACCGTTACGGTGCTCATGCGCTCGTACTCGCGAAATTCGGGAAGGATCTCGTGCGACAGCGAAAGCGGCATCGTAAGTTGCCGCAGCTGGCGCGCGACCGCGAGTTCATTTTCGGGATTCGCAAACGAGAACAGCAGACATACAGCGACTGACTCAGGACTGCGCTCTCGAATGGTTCGCAAAAGCGTAGTCAGTTCGCCCGATGACGGAGCGCGCTCCGCTGTCCCATCGGGCCGGGTGCGTTCTTGAACGCCGAAGCGCAGCTCGCGAGCGACCAGAGGCTCAATCCTTGTGACGTTTAGATCGTAGAGTTTGGGACGAGCCTGCCGCCCAATTTCGATCGCATCTTCAAATCCAGCCGTCGTTATCAACGCAGTTCGTGCGCCTTTCCGTTGCAGCAGCGCGTTGGTTCCTACCGTTGTACCGTGGAGCAGGACGACCTCACATTCGCAACCGTCTGCGATTTTCTCTACTGCCGCTGCGATGGCCTCGGATGGATCGTGAGGCGTGGAAAACACTTTCAGGATTCTGAGGCGGCCATTTTCGATCCAGACGCAATCGGTAAAAGTGCCGCCCGTATCCACGGCGATGCGTACCGGCGAAGCTTGCTTGTTTCGAGAGGAAGCCAGGCTGATCTCCGCAATTCCGAAAACGGATTTTACCGAAAGCGTGGAAGAAGCAGGTCGGCAGCAACGAAAAGAAACAGCACGACAGAGATGATGCCGTTCATGGTGAAGAATGCGGCGTTCAGTTTCGAGAGATCTTTTGCCGAGACAAGCGAGTGCTCGTACCCAATCAGAAGGGCAACGACTATTACTCCGGCGATAGCCAGCTTGCCCAGCCCAAAGACAAAAACTACCGCGAATAGGAACGCGAGCATGATCGCATGCATCATTCGCGCCAGCAGAAGCGCATTCGCGATTCCATAATGGCGCGGCACCGAGTGCAGCCCAAAGCTGGTGTCGAACTCACAGTCCTGACATGCATAAAGCACATCGAAGCCGCCCACCCAGAACATCACTGCTCCCGTGAGCAGAAGGATGCGCGGATCAAGCGAGCCGCGAATCGCAATCCATGCAGCGGCGGGAGCGATGCCCAGAGCGAATCCCAATACCAGGTGTGACCATCTCGTGAATCGCTTCGTATACGAGTAGAGGAAAACAATCGCCAACGCCACTGGAGAAAGAATCAGCGTTAGACGATTGAGCATTGCCGCTGAAAGGACAAAAACGGCACTGGCAATCACAACAAACGCCGCGACGAAGTTTTTATTCAGAATTCCTGCCGGCAGAGCGCGTTGGCTGGTTCGCGGATTTGCGCCGTCAATCTCTGTATCGGCATAGCGATTAAAAGCCATCGCGGCCGAACGCGCAGCGACCATCGCGACGATGATCCACAGAAGCTGCCACACAGGCGGCCATCCATTGCTGGCCAGCATCGCGCTGCAGAGGGCGAAGGGAAGCGCAAAGATCGAGTGCTCCCATTTGATCATCTCCAGCGAGACACGCACGTTGTGCAGCGTGGACATGCGCATCCATTTTAACCATTGGAGAGGTCAAGAAAGATTTGTGGAGAAATTGCGCAGACTCTAGCGCCAGTGAAAGTCCAGTTTCACGATTTCCGTGCTGGCAACCGGCTTGTCGCCCAGCATCGCCGGCTGATATTTCCAGCGTTTCACACAGTCGGTTGCGGCAGCTCGAAGTAACGGCGGTCCTGAAACAACTGTGATGTTGCTGACTGCGCCCGTGGGATCGACGTTCACATTAAGCAGAACCTCGCCTTCCACATGGAGCTGGCGGGCCATTGAGGGGTACTGTGCCGGAACGGAACGGATCAAGTGCGCGGGAACGGCCTTCTTCGGAACTTCTGCGGCCAAAACTGCGGCATGAGCCGGCACGTCGGCGACCACGTCTTTCAGCGCTTCCGGTTTGGCGACGCTGGCGCTTTCGGTTACGCGCAGAGGCAGAGCAATCGGCTCATCGCTTGCATCTTCGACTTTGCTTTTGCGGGCCGCTGCGTAGGAAGAACCATGTCGCACTGCCACTGGCGTTTCAGGCGCCACGCCTACAGCTTCAGTTTGTATTGATTCAGCGGCGGGCTGGGCAGGGACTTGGGGCAATTGGGCATTTACGTCGGACGCACTGGAGCCTGCCACGCCAGGCCGAGCTGAAACCGAAGCGTCGGAAGATACAGATTCCGGTGCATCCGTCGCGTCTACCGCGCTTGCCTGGGTGACATTCGATTGCTTTGCCGGTATCGCCCGAGCGATCTTCTGCGCGATCTTGCGAACTTCCGGGGCAGGTGTAGCCTCAAGCAGCTGTGGCTTATTTGCAAACCAGTAGCGCGCGCCTACAGCGGCTCCGGAGACTGCGGCGAAAAATATTGCTGAGTAGACAGCCTTCTTGCGCTGCTCACGCTTATGAGCAGCGCGATTGGCTGCACGGAATTGCGCGACGGAATCGGCCGTCGCGACTTTTGTTGCGATTCGTTCGGGAGAATGGGCGCGTCCCCCATTGAAATCTCGTGCGACGGAATCTGCAAGGACGAGGATGTCCTTATCCGAAACTGCACTCGCCTGGCGCGACTGTGAATTGGGATTGCTGATTTGCGGCGCGGTACTCGCGACTGAAGGCTTCGGGTCTTCTGAGGGAAACTGCACCGGCCAGAATTCCGGCTGAGCACTGGTGAATTCGATTTCAACCTGGTGCGTGCCGTTCAACCCCGGCTCCACTCCAATCGCGTGGCATTCTGCCGTGCGGCCATTCTTCAGATTCTGGAGAGTCAGCTTGTTGCCGGCACGCATTGATAGCGTGGTGCTCAACACGCAACCGCGGAGCGTGACGAACTGGGTGCGCGGCTGGTCTTTTCCACCAAACTGATCGCGTATCTCTACAGGCAGTGAAACGGCAATGCGGACCACCCGCTTGCTGCGCGTAGCATGGGCTAACGCAGCGCTATCGGAGACACCGCCGATCGGCTGATCGGCCTCGAGTGCTGAAAAATCGCTTCGCTGCGTCATCTTGCCTCTTCCCGAATTGAGATTCGGTGCCTCGATTACACACCTTATTTACCTTGTAAGGCATATCACGAAAGGCCCAACAGCAGGACGAACTCGGCATAGCACTTTCGTGCATTACCTACTCGCGTTACTATCGGACTAGTACCGTTGCGTAGCGGATCAGAACCTGTGGTGCTTGTGGTCCACGCCTCGGTCTGGAAGCATGTCAGTACCGTCGGCGGTAGCGGATGGATTCGAGAATTGACCCAACCACCACTGCGGAGGTACGCACAGAAACCGACATTGCAAGCAAAGGAATGAACTTGATCAAAAAACTCCTCCTTACATCTACGGCTCTGTTGTTAGTAGTTTTCTGTTTCCCTGGCCTTAGCTATGCCAAAGACGAAGGCGACCGGGCCAAGCTGCAGGAGCGTCTGGATAAAGCGGGAACGATTTTGAACCAGGTAACCGCGGCTCCGGACAAAGGCATTCCGCAGGAGATATTGGCGCATGCTGAATGTGTCGGCGTGATTCCGTCGCTGATGAAGGCGGGTTTTGGGTTCGGCGGCGAGTACGGCCAGGGGGTGGTGACGTGTCGCACCGCGCACGGGTGGAGCGCTCCGGCTTTTTATCGCCTCGGCGGTGGGAGCTTTGGACTGCAAATCGGCGGCGAGGCAGTCGATCTGGTGATGCTTTTCATGAACGAGAACGGGGTGCATTCTTTGCTGGCGCATAAAGTGAAGATTGGCGCCGACGCCTCGGCATCAGCTGGTCCAGTAGGACGTACCGCCGCCGCGGAAACGAACATCGCGCTGCAAACCGAGATTCTTACTTACTCTCGCTCCAGAGGCATCTTCGCGGGAATCTCACTGAAGGGTGCATGGATTGAGCAGAACGGCGGTGACACACGGACTTTCTATGGACGCGACATGAACTTCCGCACCATCCTAGGCGGAACTGTGCGTCCCCCGGCGGGTTCTGAAGGATTCCTATCCGCTGTACGAAAGGACTTCGGCGAGGCTAAAGCATCGCGTTAATTTAGCGATTATCTAGAATGGAACAGGCTGTGTCCTCGGCGTAAGAGAAGAGCGCCCGCCGCTACCGCAGCGGGTTCTGCAGTACGTTGCAAGTCTTCGCAGTCGAATGATAGCGTCGCGATTCGCATGCGGGAGAACCTCGAATACGTACTGGTCTGGGCATTTGTTCACACCGTCGGCGCGCTGCCGAGCCCGATCGCCATCGGAGTCGGCAAATTCCTTGGATTCCTCGCGTATGCGGTAATGTCCAGGCTGCGAAAAGTCGGACTTCGCAATCTTCAGATCGCATTTCCGCAAATGACCGAGAAGCAGCGAAGGCGAATCGTCTTCCAGCTCTTTCAAGGCTTAGGACGACAGCTCGCCGAGTTCTGCATGTTTCCGCGATATACATCAGAGAACGCGCGCAAGGTGGCCACGTATGATGGCTTCGAAAACTACGAAGCTGCGCGAGCTGGCGGCTGCGGAGTGCTCCTGCTCACCGCGCACATTGGAGGATGGGAAATCGGGTCCTTCGTTCACTCCATTTTCGGGAATCCCATCAAGATCGTCGTGCGCCGGCTGGACAACCGCAAAGTGGATGCGCTCGTCGATCAATATCGAACGCTCCACGGCAATGAGACCTTCGCAAAAGAGGACTTCGCGCGCGGGCTTCTGGCAGCCATGAAAGCGGGCGAGACGGTTGGTATCTTAATGGACACCAACATTACTCCTCCCCAAGGAGTCTTCGTCGATTTCTTCGGTGTGCCAGCCTGTACCGCTTCGGGAATGGCGCGAGTAGCGTTGCGGTCTGGTGCTGCCGTGGTTCCGGCATTCACGATTTGGGATAGGCAGTTGAGGAAATATCGCGTGCGCTTCGATCCGGCGTTAACGCTCGTTTCCACCGGCGACGACGATGCGGATGCAGTAGCAAATACCGCACTATTTACGCGGGTGATCGAGGAGTACGCCGCAAAATATCCGGAGCAATGGTTGTGGGTGCATCGCCGCTGGAAAACACGGCCACCGGGCGAGCCTCCAATTTATAAGGCTTCATGAAGGGCCACAGCTACAAGATTGGAGATCTCGCCGCACGCTTTGGCGCACAGTTGCAAGGCGATGCCACAACTCTGGTTAGCGGTCTCGCGAGCATCAGCGCGGCTCGCGAGGGCGATCTCGTCTTTGCTTATGATGAGGATAAATTTGAGCAGGCGCTGGACTCGCACGCGACGGCGGTCGTCACGGGTCGGTTTGCGAACACGCCGCGCCGCGACAAGCCATTCCTGATTGCCGACAATCCCAAGCTTCTATTTGCGCGTATCGCCGCCGAGCTTTACCACCAGGCCGCGGTGGAAGGTCACGATGAGAGCGCCCAAATTCATGTGGCCGCGCAGATTGGCGAGCACACGTTTATTGGTCCTGGAGCGGTGATTGAAGAAGGCGCTCGCGTCGGCGACTACACGACCGTCGGCGCAAATTCCGTGATTGGGAAAAATGCGCACATTGGGAGTCACTGCCGCATTGACCCTAACGTGACGATTTATGCTCACGCCAGGTTAGGTGATCGCGTCATCATACAAGCCGGTACTGTGCTTGGATCGACGGGCTTCGGCTACGTTCAGGATGAGCATGGCCGACATCAACTGTTTCCCCAAATCGGAGGACTGTTGATCGAAGATGACGTCGAGATTGGCGCGAACTGCACCATAGATCGCGGCTCGCTCGATCAGACGGTGATCCGCCGTGGCGCCAAGATCGACAACATGGTTCACTTAGGGCACAACGTCGAGATTGGCGAGAATGCTGTCATTGCTGCGCAGACTGGAATTTCCGGAAGTTCCCGAATTGGTCCTGGAGCAATGATCGGAGGTCAGGTAGGCATAGGCGAGCATGCTGAAGTCGAAGGTGGAACGATTCTGGGCGGGCAAAGCGGCGTTCTGAACGGCAAAGTGTTACGCGGGAAGGGAATCGTCTTTTGGGGCACGCCAGCGCGTCCGCTGAAGGAATATCTGAAGGAGCTTGCCACGCTCGCGCGTCTGTCCCGCAAAGGAACAAAGTAGCTGCTTCATGGCGCTGATCGTAGTTGGCGGCCAGGCAAAGCATGTGGGAAAGACGACGCTGGTCTGCGAGATCATCCGCCATTTTGTCAGTGCCCACTGGACGGCAGCGAAGATCACCTCACATTCTCACCAACCGCAAGAATGCCTCTCAATTGCGTCCGAATCGGGCTGGACAATCTGGGAGCAGAGCGCCAGCGATTCACACGTGGATACAGCGCGATATTTGGAAGCCGGAGCCGTGCGATCCATGTTGGTCTCGACTGAATCAGAAAGTCTGGCCGCGGCTTGCGTCGCCTTAAAAGCGGAATTCTCCGCAAATGACAATGCGATTGTAGAATCAACCGCCGGTGCGGAACTGCTCGCGCCAGATCTATTCTTGCTGGTTATGGATCCCGGCAGCGACGAAATCAAGGCTGCGGCCAGCGAACAACTCGCGCGAGCCAACGCGCTGCTCGTGAGTGCGGAGGCGCGCTCGAGCAGCGCTGTTAAGTGTCCAAAGCACATTCATGCATTTTCCAGGGTCAGAAACGGAATCGATGTTGGTTTAGCAAAGATGATCGGTGAGCTGTTGAGAAAAACGTAGCTTCTGAGCTAAGACATTCCGTCCTTCGGGCTGGTACATGGAGACCCGGCCGCTTCAAACGGATTGCGTGAGGTGAGTGCCTTGACGATTCAACACCGCCTCAAGCTGCCCGTTTTGGGAACTCTGTTTGCGGGCCTGTCTTCCCGGTGTTGCCGCCCTCCAGGGAGATCTTGGCAAAGGCGATGTTCAGGACAAGACCGGACAGGAGATCGAGAAATTCTTCGGTGATGTGAATGGCGGCGCTAATCTCCTCGGCGCTGAGGCCTGATTCCTGCATGCGCTCGACTGTGAGTTGCGGAGCATTCGGAAGATCGCCCGCAAGCGTTAGAGCCGAGTCGTGCAGCGCACGTCGATTTTCGCTGTAGAGTGGGGACGAGACTGTCGGTTTGAGCGCACCCCAATACATGTTGAGGAAATCGGGAAAGCGCGCGAAAGCCTGGTAGTCGGTGTTCACGACTGTGACTCCCAGCGTGCGTTTGATATCGTCAAAAATCTTTCGGATTGGCGCCGACGCCTCTTCTTCCGAAATCTTGATCGGCTTGTGAGTGAAGACGGGATGCTCCGCATTGCGCTCTGCAGTTTTCGCCATTGGCGGTCCATCCTCGAATGCTTGCAACTGAGCGGCGGCAATCAAAAGCAGGAGAGGGTTGTTGTAGTGCAACAGCTCGACCAAGTCGGTGAGTTCGTGCTGAGCCCCGGTTGAAAAATGTACTTGCTGGATGCTCGCGCAAAGGTCAGGTACCGTGAAGTAATTGTGTGTCCGGGTGTACGCCTCACCCCGCAGTCGCTCTGCGCAACGAAAGAATTCTTGCGTTTCGAGGCACGGACGCAAAGCGTTCCAGATCGCATCCAGAGCTGCGGGATAGGCGCCATACGCCTGAAAGATGACGTTCACATGAGGAACGCCGAGCGCAGCCTTGATCTCCTGGTAGATTTCCAGAGTGCGGCCCGAGGCTTCCGCCTCACGCACAAGAGTCAGGCGCCGTTTGCGGCTCAAAGGCATGGATGGTGTGATGACGCACTGTGGCGCACAGATGTCATCACAAGCATTTACTCACTGCTTCCGAGTAAATGACCCAGCTTCTCTCGTTTTGTTCTCAGATATGCGGCAGAATGTGCGCTCGTCTCCGGCTCGCAGGGAACCCGCTCGATTACATGCACGCCGGCAGCTTCAAGTGCGGATACCTTCTGAGGATTGTTGGAAATTAGTCTTATTTCACTCACATCCATTGCCCTGAGAATAGCCGCAGGCAGTTCGAACTCGCGATGATCGGCTTTGAAGCCGAGTTTCTCGTTGGCTTCGACGGTATCGAGTCCCTGGTCCTGAAGCTCGTATGCCTGCAGCTTAGCGATGAGTCCGATGCCCCGGCCTTCCTTCTGTTCATAAAGCAGAATTCCTGCTCCAGCATCGGCGATCATCCGCAGAGCGAGTTCAAGTTGTTGCCGACAGTCACAGCGGAGAGAGTGGAACACGTCTCCAGTCAGACATTGCGAGTGAATGCGCACGAGAGGAGGCGCAGATTGAATGTCTCCCATCACGACCGCCACAGCGGCTTCCGGGCGGCAGGTCTCAGGATCGCGCTGGCTCCCCTCGAATCCCAGAATGCGGAAGTTGCCGAACTGAGTGGGAAAGTCAGCTTCAGCGCGCTTGGTCGCCTGAATTCGAGTAGGAGAGGTGCCCATCTCTCGAATTATAGCGATCGATTCCTGCTAGGCTTAGGGCGTGGATGAGAAGCTGATCCTCATTACGCTGCTGATTCGGCTTGGCGTAGTCGCGGCCATCGCCAGCGCCGTGGTGCGGTCTCGCTACTTCAAGTCGGTTTTATTTCGCAATGAGGTGCGCAGCGCGCGCCAGCAGATCAACATCGTCCTCTTCGTTGGCGTACCAGTTGCCTTAGGCGTATGGGTGCGCGCGATGGTCCCGAACTTCTCCGCTGCCGATGTGGCGTTTGAGAGCGCGATCATCGTGGGGGTGATGGGCGGGCGGTTGGCGGGGGTAGGACTTGCAGCACTATGTGCCGTTCCAGAGTTGTGGGTGCATGAGTTTCTTTCCTTTCCTATGAACGCTCTAGCTGGGTACGTCGCCGGAGCTTTTCGAGAGTTCGCCGCGAACCGTGAGGACATCTGGTCGTTTTCTCCAATGGTTGATCTCAGCATCTATCGCTGGGTTCGACGAAACTTTCCACGTCCGCGCCATGACTGGCAGGTTGCGTTCTTTGTAGGAATTCTGCTGCTGCAATTTCTGCGGGAGCAAGTTGGGCGCGCCTTTCCCAATCACGTCTTTTTCCTGAGCAGCAACAATCTGTGGGTGGAAGTGGCCATCTATGCGGGAACCATTGCCGCAGTCGCTATTCCCATAAAGGTCTGGAACGCAACTCGCATCGAATTGAAGCTTGAAGAGCAGGAACGTCTTCTGCTGCAGGCTCGACTCGATGCCCTGCAGAGTCAGATCAACCCGCACTTTCTTTTTAATACGCTGAATTCCATCTCTTCTCTGGTGCGAGTGAGGCCGGAGCAGGCACGCGAGTTGATTGTGAAGCTGGCGAATATTCTTCGCTCTCTTCTCAAGAAGCACGATGCTTTTGTGCTATTGCGGGATGAGATCGACTTCATCGACAACTATCTCGACATCGAAGTTGCGCGTTTCGGCTCAGAGAAGCTGCGCGTGATTAAAGATCTTGAGCCGCAGACGCTCGATGTAATCGTCCCCAGCATGATGCTGCAGCCAATTATCGAGAACGCGATCAAGCACGGATTGGCGCCGAAGATCGACGGTGGCAGCATCGTCCTGCGCAGCCGTTTTCAGCCGGAACATCGTTTGCGCATCGACATTGAAGACAACGGCGTTGGCATGACTACGAGCAACGGCAAGTTTGGCGAGAGAAGAAGATTTGCCCGTGACGGCGACGAGACTGAGGCTCACGTCGAGGGTATAGGAATGTACAACGTCGCCGAGCGTCTGCGCGTGCTGTACGGAGCGAACGCTCACATGACCGTCCAGAGCAGTCCCGGAATAGGAACCCGGATTTCAATCGAAGTTCCATTACTTCAGACGGAGCGAGAGTTCTCTGCCGCTTCGGCAATTTACGAGGCGCGTTCCAGCACTAGTCGATAGAACTTTTCATACTCGGGAATAATCCTGGAGGCGCAGAAGCGCGATTGCGCCTCGAATCGCGCCAGCTTGCCCATTTCGTGCAAGCGCTTCTCGTCGGAAAGAACTTCAATTGCATACGCGGCCATCTGCTCCACGTCTCCGACAGGAGCAAGAAATCCGTTCTTGCCGTGCTCGACTACCTCCGGCATTCCGCCTTCGTTGGTGCCGATGGTTGGTACTTCGCATGCCATGGCTTCGAGAGCAGCCAGACCGAAGGACTCGAGCTGACTCGGGAGAAGCATCAAATCCGAGATGGCAAGCTTCTCGTGGACATTGCCCTGCTTTCCTAAAAAGTACACGCGATTCAACAGTCCGAGACGCCGGACCTGCCATTCCGCCGCCGAGCGCTCGGGACCATCGCCAATCATGATTAGCCGTGAGGGAACCTTCTCCTGCACGCGATGAAAGATTTCGATTACATCTCCAATTCGCTTTACCGGGCGAAAATTCGAGAGATGGACGAGCAGCTTCTCCTCAGGTTCGGCAAACACGGATCGCTCGGCGCTGATGTCTTTTGGTCGCTTGTAAAGATCGCAGTTAACGAAGTTATGAATTACCTCGATCGGCTTGCGTACTGCGAACTCTTGAATCGTTCTCTCGCGCAAGTAGTCGGAGATGGCAGTAACACCATCGCTCTCCTCGATCGAGAACCGCGTGACCGGCAAGTAAGAAGGGTCTTGTCCGACCAGCGTGATGTCGGTCCCATGCAGAGTAGTGACGTAAGGCAAGTGCCGAGCGAAAGTTGCCTTAGCAAGCATTTGCCGCGCCAGCATTGCGCTGACCGAATGGGGAATGGCGTAGTGCACGTGCAGCAGGTCAAGATCATAGATCTCGGCTACTTCCGCCATGCGAGTAGCGAGTGCCAAGTCGTACGGAGGGTACTCAAACAAGGGATATTGCGAGACCGTCACCTCGTGATAGCGAATATTGTCGTGAGGCGCCGTGAGACGAAAAGGCTGCGAGTAGGAGATGAAGTGA
Organism: Terriglobales bacterium; assembly: GCA_035764005.1. Taxonomy (NCBI): domain Bacteria; kingdom Pseudomonadati; phylum Acidobacteriota; class Terriglobia; order Terriglobales; species Terriglobales bacterium. The sequence continues at coordinate 65,976 of DASTZZ010000055.1, read as the reverse complement.
ACCTCATGCCCGCGATTCGCCAGTTCGATGCCGAGCTCGGTCGCGACCACTCCACTGCCGCCGTAAGTGGGATAGCATGTGATTCCTATTTTCATTTGCTGGAGCAGGATACCGGAATTGGATGTGCGTGCCCGATTTACGCTGCAGGAAATCTGGTCGGAGCTGGATCTCGAGTCGCCGATACGTGCTTTTTGTTGTGGGATAAATCTGCGTCACATCCTTGGCGCGCTTCGGCACTCGCGCACTCTATGAAAAGTGCAACTAACGCTACTTACCTTCGCATCGACAAACAAGTGCACACAAATCATAGCGACAGACCAAAAGAATCTCTCAATATTGCCATTGTGGGCTCAGGATACGTTGGCCTGGTAGCCGGCGCTTGCTTTGCCGAAATTGGACATCGAGTCATCCTGGTCGACAGCGACGAGAAGAAAATCGCCGCGCTCCGGAATGGGAAAGTTCCAATCCACGAAGAGTTCCTGCCTGAGTTGATCACCAGGCATTCCGGCACGAGGCTCTCGTTCACTCAAGATTTGGCCTCCGCCGTTCGCGCCTCTGATGCCATTTTTATCGCAGTGGGTACGCCTCCAACCGAGGACGGCGAGGCAGATCTTTCCTACGTCGAGCAGGTGGCCTGTGAAATCGCCGAGGCGATTGATAGCTACAAAGTTGTCGTTGAGAAGAGCACCGTGCCGGTGTACACCAACGAATGGATTCGACGAGCAATGGTGCTGAACGGCACCGCGGAGGAGATGTTCAGCGTGGTTTCGAATCCGGAGTTCCTGCGCGAAGGAACTGCGGTGACGGATTTTCTATATCCAGACCGAATCGTCATCGGCGCCGATAGCGAGCGGGCGGCGCAGATGCTGCGGCGAATTTACGAGCCTCTTACATCCGGCCGCTACTACGAAGACAAGCTCGCGATCCCGAGTCCGGCGAGAGCCAACATTCCTGCAAGACTCATTCTGACCAGCGCAAAGAGTGCGGAGCTCATCAAGCATGCGTCAAACGCCTTTTTGGCGATGAAGATTTCATTTGTGAACGCCGTCGCGAACATTTGCGAGCAGGTTGGAGCCGATGTTCAGCAGGTAACCGATGGGATCGGGACGGACTCACGCATTGGAGCAAGGTTCCTGCGTCCAGGAATCGGATATGGTGGTTCGTGCTTCCCCAAAGACGTCTCAGCATTCCAGGCAGTGGCAGCGGAAGTGGGATACGAATTCCGTCTTCTTGAGGAAGTACGCGCGATCAATCAGCAGCAGCGTAAGCGCTTTCTGCGGAAAGTGCGGCGGGCGTTGTGGAACTTGCGCGGAAAGAACCTCGCCGTCCTCGGTTTGGCATTCAAGGGTGGGACTGACGATGTCCGGGAATCGCCGGCCATCGCGATTATCGAGTGCCTTGTGCATGAAGGCTGCCGCATCTCTGCATTTGATCCCGCAGCGATGGAACAAGCGAAAGCGGTGCTTGGCTCATCGGCAATTCGATTTTCCGAAGACGCCTACGATGCAGCGCACAATGCTGATGCCGTGTTGATACTCACGGATTGGGAGGAGTTCGCGAATCTCGATTTGAAACGCCTGCACAAAGAGCTGCGTCATCCCGTAGTGGTCGATGGACGGAACCTCTACCGTCCCGAGCAAATGGCCAAAGCCGGATTGATGTACTCCAGCATTGGAAGACCGGACGCGATGCCGGTGAATACGGCCATCGCAGGTCTGAGGCGAGTCGCTTAGCCTAAATTTGGGCCCGGTCGCCCGACGCCACGTTTTCTAAGCTGCTGAAGGCTCCGGATCGTCGTCATCAGAATTGCCCAGCAGCTTATCCGCTAGCTCCAGCCAGCGATTAATGCGAGCGCCTTCGTGGTTCTCGCGCTCGGCCCTGGTGAGCATATTCCCGGTTAAGAAACGAGGATTTCTTTCCCGTTCCTCGTGATTCTTCCACCATTTCTTGGCCATCGTTTTTTCCTGGGCCGTGGCAGCTTAGGGGAGAGTACCCGGCGACATTGGCAATAGATGCCGCCCAGGCTGACCCGAGTTGCACGTAACAGCACTGTTATCAGAAGCTTGGACCCAACCACTTGACGGTACGTCACTCAGGAGTGGAAGACAGAACCACCTTAGTCCCGCGCATCGGAAGAGAAATCCGGAGGCCAAAAATGCCGGCAGAGAAAGGCGCAAGAACAAAGAAGGCGAAGCATAGCAGCGCACGCAAGAAGGGCGGTGAGCGGAAGACGAGCACGAGTCGGAGAAAGAGCCGCACACGTCCGCATCGCGAGCCTAAGCTCTAGGCTTACCAGACTCCCTTATCGCTGCCGGTGATCTTGAACGCAACCGCCGCAGCGGAGGCCAGATACGGCAGGAGTCCGAGACGAAAAGTTCCGGGGACATCGCCGCGCATGGCGGTGTGCGTAACTTGATGCGTGTACAACGCCGCCCCGTGGGGAAGCACCGGAACGCGCAAGAACCGCGCGCGAGGCTTGATCTCATTGCCGCCAAAGCGGGCCGCTGTGACAACGAAATTGGGTAATGCCAGCGGAATTCCGCGAAATTGCTTCACGTGGTCTGAAACGATAGCAAGATAAGTCGCGACGCCGGGCCAAATACCCGCCGCTTCCGTTGACCGCTTGAGTTCGTCGAAATTCAACTCGCCCGATTCGACGATCGCGGCCGAGTTCACAATGTCGCAAACGCGGAAGTAGAAGTGCCGATACATCCGCTGCAGTGTCGCCACGACGATCCGCTCTTCCGGAGCAGGCACGTTGTAGGTCTTCTCTTCGACGACTTTTAGCACTCGCCGCGTGACAAACCTGCGCGCAAGCGCGGTATGTTCACCTGTCTGTCCCAGCCGCTGGACGTGAATTTCCACCGATTCCTTCAGCCCAGGCACAGCGAAGTTCCATTTGTTGGCGAGGCGGTCACCCCAGCTTCGCGGCTCGATATGAGCATTGAATTTGCTAGTCATCACGTTGCAAATCGATCTCTCATCAGCGGTGCTGTACAGGTCGAGATCGTTGCCGAGATCGGGATAATGGTCGAGCGATTTCATCACCGTCGTAGGGCAATTCGCCGCTTCCAGTTCATTGCAAATTTCCTGCAGGTAAACCAGCGCGGTTGAAATCCTTTTGTGTTCCTTTTCCAACTCGGTGGCTGCCCAGCCTGCCAGTCGAGTGTTTCCACTGCGGGTAGCGAAGTCGAGGACGGTGTTGAGCGCTCGCACTATCACGTGGTGCGAGTCAGCCAGTGACAGAAACTCAGCCTGCTCCTGCGGGGTGAGCGATGCCACCAGATCGGTCGCCCTGGAACCCTGAATCGGGCTCAGAGTAAGGGTGAAAAGTGCATTCAGGTACTCTGCTTCGCGATTGATCTTCGTGGACATCGGGCGCGCAACACCTCGCTGTAATGATTTCGAAATGTAGGATGTGTGCTGCTGGATTGTGGTTGGACGCTGAACCGGCAGCTTCTAAGCTGCTAAGCTCCTAAGCTTCTAAGCCTGAAAGCACTCATTCGTATAATCGAGCTTCTTCTTCTCATTCCAGCGCTGAGGCTCAGCAGCTTAGGAGCTCAGCAGCTTAGGAGCTTCTTTTGTCCTACAAAGACCTGCGTGACTGGATTTCCGCCCTTGATCGTGCCGGCGAACTGAAGCGCATTCGGGTCGAAGCGGATCCGATCCTCGAAATTACGGAAATTGCCGACCGCGTATCCAAATCCAAGGGCGCGAGACCAGGCGGCCCTGCTCTTTTGTTTGAAAACGTTAAAGGACATCCCGGGTCGAAGCTGTTGATCAACCAATTCGGTTCCGAGCGGCGAATGCAGATGGCGCTCGAAGTGGACTCGCTCGACGAAATCGCAGGACGCATCCGCGAGCTGCTCAACATGAAATCGCCCGAGGGCTTTCTGGAAAAATTGAAGATGCTGCCCATGCTCGCGGAGATGGGCAAGTTCTTTCCAAAAACACTTTCCACTGGTCCATGCAAAGAAGTTATTAAGCGCGAAAAGTTCTCTCTGCTCGACTTTCCCATTTTGAAATGCTGGCCTCAGGACGGCGGGCGCTTCATCACCCTGCCGTGCGTCATCACGCGCGATCCGAGAACCGGTAAGCGCAATGTCGGCATGTACCGCATGCAGATCTACGACGAGCGCACCACGGGCATGCACTGGCAGCGGCAGAAAGTCGCCGCCGAGCATTACCGCGAACGGCTACGCATGGGCGCGGCCGCGGGATCGAGCGGGGCAGAAACAAGCAGCGCAGTCGATATCATGGCGCGCTCCTCCGGGGGGAGCATGCTCGCGGAAGGAGATCGCCCGTCCGGAAAGATGGAAGTTGCTGTTGCCATCGGCACTGAGCCTGCCCTCACGTTTTCAGCCATCGTTCCCGCACCGCCTGATGTCGAGGAATTCATCATCGCCGGCTTCCTCCGCCAGCAGCCGGTCGAGCTGGTGAAATGCGAAACCGTCGATCTCGAAGTGCCAGCAAATGCTGAAATCATTCTCGAAGGGTACGTGCAGCTCGATGAGCTGCGGCCTGAAGGCCCATTTGGCGATCACACCGGCTTCTACACGCTCGAGGACGACTACCCGGTATTCCATGTCACCTGTATCACTCACCGTAAAGATCCTATCTATGCGACAACAATCGTAGGCAAGCCTCCCATGGAAGACGCCTGGATGGGCAAAGCCGTCGAACGAATCTTCCTTCCCTTGATGAAACTGACGATTCCCGAGATCGTCGATGTAAATCTCCCGGTCGAAGGCGTCTTTCACAACCTGATGATCGTCTCCATCCGCAAGTCATATCCCGGCCAAGCGCGCAAAGTCATGAACGCCGTGTGGTCTCTCGGCCAGGCGATGTTTACGAAGTGCATCGTCGTGGTCGATGAAGATGTGGACGTGCACGACATCGGTGAAGTCACGCTCAAGGTCTTCAACAACATCGATCCCGAACGCGACATCCAGTTCACACTGGGCCCTATCGACTCTCTTGATCACTCCTCCCGATTGCCGAACTATGGTTCCAAAATGGGCATCGATGCGACGCGAAAATGGTCCACGGAAGGCTTCTCCCGCCCCTGGCCGGATGAAATTCAGATGGATCCTGTCGTGAAGGCGCTCGTTGATAAGAAATGGAAGAGTTTTGGAATCGAATAGAACCGCCACGGATTTCACGGATTTTACGGATCACACGGAGAGAACAGAATGAAGCACGAAGCACTGACTGAGAAACTGATTGGAATCTTCTACTCCGTTTATAACGATCTTGGGCATGGTTTTCTGGAGAGCATTTATCAGAAGGCTTTTACTTTGCATTTAGCGAGGAACGGGTTGAAATTCGAGGAACAGAAATCCATCCGTGTGGTGTACATGGGAGTTGACTTGGGTGATTTCCGCGCCGATCTGGTCGTCGAATCGCTGGTGATTGTCGAGCTGAAGGCAGTTGCGGCGCTAGAGAAAGCACACGAACGTCAGTTGCTCAACTACCTGCGGGCGACGAACGTCGAAGTGGGCCTGCTGCTGAATTTTGGTCCAACGGCTCAGATCAAACGGCTGTTGTTCGATAATGAAAGAAAGCCCAACCAGAGCCAAGCTGCGGCTGCTGGATAATCCACTTCAAATCCGCTAATCCGTAAAATCCGTGTGATCCGTGGCGGTTTTTCTGTCCGTTTCCGAACAGTTAACGCTGACGACGAACATGCCCCCAATAAGCTGAACTCGTAAGCTCAACAAATGCCTAGCAATATCACGGCACAAAGGGTGCTAACTCAATCAATGTTTAGCCGTCTGGAGTGTTCATGGAAACGTTCTTACAGGACCTGCGTTACGGCGCTCGCATGCTGGCGAAATCGCCAGGGTTTTCGGCTATCGCGATTCTCACGCTGGCCTTAGGCATTGGCGCCAACACTGCCATCTTCTCGGTTGTAAACGGCGTGTTGCTCAGTAAGCTGCCGTTCCCTCATTCCGAGCAGATCGTCTCGCTGTTCACGCAGATGCCGAACTTCAAGAACGGATCCATTTCGTACCCGAACTTTGAAGATTGGCGCCGAATGAACCGGACGTTCAGCTCAATGGCAGCCTATCGCTCCGACGGATTCAATCTCGTTGGCGCCGGTGAACCGGAGCGGCTGCACGGCTCGATGGTCTCAGCGGGATTTTTCGAGATCCTTGGCGTCAATCCCATTCTGGGACGGACGTTCTCCGTTGACGAGGACCACATCGGCGCTACTCCCACCGCCATGATCACTGAAGGATTATGGAAGCGGAAGTACGGCTCCGATCCTAACATCATCGGCAAGAGCATGGATTTGAACGGCACTGCGCGCACAATCATCGGCGTCGTGCCTTCCAGCTTCCACCTGCATATTCAGAACTTTCAGCGTGGTGAAGTGCCGAACGAACTGTACGTTCCAGTTGGGGAATGGAATGAGCATCAGTTTCACGACAACCGTGCTGCAGGCTGGGGACTCGACGCGATCGGTCGAATGAAGCCTGGGGTCACGTTCGAACAGGCACAACAGGACATGGCTCGCGTCTCACGCGAATTGGCTGCGGCTTATCCCGATGTGAATGGTGCGAAGCAAGCCTATCTCGTGCGCTTCGAGGACGAGATCGTCGGAGCCGACGGTACGCCCGGCGGGCACAACATCCGGCCTGTGCTGGTTGTGCTGCTAGTCGCCGTAATGTTCGTGCTCCTCATTGCCTGCGTGAACGTAGCCAATCTGCTGCTGGCTCGTTCGACTGTCCGGAATCGGGAATTCGCAATTCGTATCGCCCTCGGCGCTGGCGAGGGTCGCATCGTTCGTCAGCTTCTTACCGAGAGCATTCTCCTGGCACTCATTGGCGGTGGATTGGGATTGCTGCTGGCGAAATTCGGAACTTCGGCGGCACTAGCAGCTATGCCGCGAACCATGCCTCGCGCTGAAGATATTGGGCTCGACCATCGAGTCTTACTTTTCACGCTGATCGTTTCTATCGTCTCGGGCATCGCTTTTGGACTTGCTCCAGCGCTGAGGACTACGCGTTCGAACGTCGGGGCGACGCTCAAAGAAAGTGGACGCTCTCTAGCTGCAGCACGCAGCCGCACGCAATCCGTATTCGTCGTCTTTGAAATGTCGATGGCTCTCGTCCTGCTGGTCGGCGCAGGGCTGATGATTCGAACACTCTTTGTGCTTTGGGGCCTGAGCCCGGGCTTCAATCCGCACAACGTCATGACCTTCTCGTTCTCAGGCCCGCCCTCCTTCAAAGGCGGATCGCCAGACACCATTCGGGCAGCGCAGCGAGAACTTCACGACAAACTCGCCGCCATGCCGGGTGTTAAGGCAGTTTCGTTCAGCCTCGGCGCACAGCCTATGGCGGGCGACGACGACGATAACTTCTGGATCGTAGGCAGACCCATGCCGAAACGCAGTGAACTCCCGATGACGCTGGAGTATGACGTCGAACCCGGATATCTGCAGACGATGCAAATTCCACTGAAGCGGGGAAGGTTCTTAACCGAAGCCGATAACGAGCACGCGCCCTATGTAGCGGTAATCGACGAGACCTTTGCCGAGCAATATTTCAAGAATGAAGACCCGATCGGTCATTACATCGATCTGAATACCGATCCTTCCGATCCGAACAAAATTCCCTACCTGCAGAACGTAGGCGTGGTGGGACACGTGAACCAGTGGGGGCTGGATTCCGATGCGCGCAGCCCTCTGCACGCGCAGCTGTATATGTCCTATGCACAAACTCCCGATTTCGCGCTCAAACGCATTGGCTTGGGTTCTGACGTTTACGTCCGCACTTCGCGCCCCAATATTCCCTCGTTTGAAGAGATGCGTCATCAGTTGCTCGCTGCGAATCGGGATCTCGTTGTTTATGCGCCGGAATCTCTGGAGCAGACCGTTGCTCATTCGATCGGACAAAAGCGCTTCACCATGACTCTGCTCGCGTGTTTCGCCGGGATTGCTCTGCTGTTGGCCAGTGTGGGGATTTATGGCGTGTTGTCTTACCTCGTCGGGCAGCGCACACAAGAAATCGGAGTCCGCATGGCTTTGGGCGCGCAGCGCGTCGATGTGCTGCGCATGATCTTGGGCGACGGCGCACGCATGGCATTGATCGGGATCGGCATCGGACTCGTCGCCGCACTGGCGCTCACGCGCTTCATGGAGAGCATGTTGTTCGGCGTGAAGCCTACAGATCCAATCACCTTCCTTGGCGTCTCAGTCTTGCTCCGCGGAATTGCGCTTCTGGCGTGCTATGTGCCGGCGCGAAGAGCGATGAAGGTAGATCCCATTGAGGCGTTGCGGTACGAGTAGGATCTGCGTGGAGCCGCGCGCCCGGCGCCCGGATGTCTGGTGAGAATTCCATGCCCAAGAGTTATTTGAGCTGCCGAAGGCGCATACGCGTTCATCGGCATCGCTTGGGGGCAACACCCTGGCGAGGGCGCGCCTGACTCCACGCAATCTCAAAACAGCGCCAATTGCTCACTCCTTGGTTCTTTCGCATATTCCCGAATCGGTCCACGCGGGCCGGGCGCTCCTATACCGTATCTCCTCTTGAACTTCGACATAAGCGCGCTCAAGTGCTTGCGATAGAGCTGCGAGCCGAAGTCCCGCTCTCCGTATAGCTGCTCATACCGCTGCACCAGATCGGGAAACTTGTCTTGGATAAAAGGCAGGAACACCGAACGCGAGCACGGTTTCAAGAACAAAGGATTGGCGAAGATACTCGTCGCATGTGCCTCTGACGCCGCCTTTACCAAGGCTTCCAATTCCTTTGGAGAATCCGTAATACCTGGCAGAACCGGCGCGCAATTCACACCTGCCGCAATTCCAGCCTCGTTTAACCTGCGAACGGCCTCGAGCCTTAAATCGGGCCGAGGAGCGCGCGGTTCGAGGATGCGCGCAAGATCGGAATTTAGAGTCGTGACCGTAATGTGAACACCGATCGTGTTCTGCTCCGCGATTCGTTTGAGCAAGTCCAAGTCGCGCAGAACGAGATTTGATTTGGTAACAATCCCGATCTCCAGCCCCGCATGTCGCGACAACTCTTCCAAAATGTAACGCGTAACCAAGTGCCGACGCTCGGCAGGCTGATACGGATCAGTGGCCGTTCCAATCGCAATCTCCTCGCCCGTGCGAACCTTCTTCAGATCGCGCCGCAGCAGCCACGCAGCTTCTTCCTTTACGAAGATCTTGTGCTCGAATTCGTCCGCGTCACGCAGCTCCATGAACTCGTGCGTGTAGCGCGCATAGCAATACTTGCAGGCGAACTCGCAGCCTCGATAGGGATTGATGGTCCAAACGAAGGGAAGCTTCCTTTTGGGATCGCACCGATTCAGGATCGAGCGGACCGGAAGCGAGAAGAACTCGACTTGGTGCCCGCTATCGACATGCTCGGCCTCGCTGGCGAGCTTGGCAATTCCGACCAGGCGCGGAGTCGAAGGAATGACATACAGGGGGAGGGAAGCCATACAATATTTTCGCCTTATATTCGCCAGCAGTTTAGCCTGCCGAGGAAGCAAAGTCAAAAGCTTTTGAACACGGAGGACACGGAGGGCACAGAGGGGTTACGTGGGAAAGATGGCCGGCATCGCTAAATTGACCGCGAGGGAAGAGCGGAACGTCGAGACTTACCATGCAAACCTCCGCGACCTCCGTGCCCTCCGTGTTCAATCTTTTCGACGCTCCACCAACAACTTCATTCCATATTTCGGACGCAATGTAATGAGGGGCATGAGTTCCACCTTGGTCTGTACCACGATCGAGAACTTCCAGTTGCGGGCGATGCTGGCGAGCAGCAGCACGCCTTCCATCCAGGCGAACGATTCGCCGATGCATTGCCGTGGACCTGCGCCGAAAGGGAAGTACGAAAACTTAGGGCGTGAGGCGCGGGCTTCTGGCGTCCAGCGCTCGGGATCGAAGCGCAGCGGATCGGGATGCCAGCGGGGATCGCGGTGAGTGATCCATTGAGAGGTGAGAATGATCGCGTTTTTTGGAAACGTGACGCCGAACGCTTCGTATGGCTCGATCACGGTGCGCGCAATCCCCCACGCCGGTGGATAGAGTCGCATCGACTCGCTGAAGACCATCTCGGCGTATTTCAAATTGGGATAATCTTCCGGCTGCGGCGTTCGTGCGCCGAGGACAGTATCGAGTTCTTTCTTCAGACGCTCGGCGATCTCCGGATGCTGCGCCAGCAGAAAGAATGTCCAGGTAAGCGCGTTCGCAGTCGTCTCGTGGCCTGCAAGAATAAGCGTCACGCATTCATCACGTACCTGATCGTTATCCATCCGATCGTGGCTGCCGGCTTCGGTGTCTTCGGCGGCGAGGAGCATGGATAGCAAGTCGCCGCGATCTTCTCCTGTTCGCCTGCGCTCTTCAATAAAGCGATAGATGATGCGATCGATCTGTGCGCGTGCCTTCTTCAGGCGCAGCACAGGCGGGATCGGCAGTCTTTCCAGATATTCCGAAAAGGGAAGGACGGCGAACTTGAACAGATGCATGAACGTGTTCAACGCCTGTCCAATGTCTCGCGAATCGCGTTCCACATCGGTATCGAATAGTGTTTTACCGACGATAGCCAGCGTGAGTCGCATCATCTCCTGATGCACATCGAGCACATCACCGCTGCGCCAGGAGTGTTGGTGACGTTCTGCGTAATCCACCATCGCGCGTCCGTAGCCGAACACACGCTGCCGATGAAATGCAGGATGAATGAGTCGGCGCTGCCGCAGATGGAATGCATCTTCGCTCGTGAGTAGTCCGTTGCCGAGCACCTTGCGCGAGCGCTGCATCACGCGTCCCTGATGGTGATTGCGCGAACGCATCACCAGCATGTCCTGCGTCATGTCGGGATGAAAAAGCATGAACACTTCGCGTCCGAGAGTACGGTAGTGGATCAGATCGCCGTACTCGCGGTGCAGCTCCTCCATGTAAAGCAGAGGATTGCGCCGCATGGCCATGAGCGGCGAGAGGGCGAGAATCGAACGTGGGCCGCGCGCACTGATGCGCGCCGATTGTGCTGCCGAACTCATGACGCCGTCTCCTGAATGCTGGACGTTTCTGCGGCGATCTCCGAATTCGCGAATGAAATCTGATCGGCTCGCAGCAAAGTCGAAGCGCACGCGGAAAGATAGGTCACCGCGATAATTCCATACGCGGTAGTCAATCCAATTCGATGCGCGGAAAAAGCTACAGCGTAGGCAAGTCCCAACTGTAGCAGCGTGCCCATGAAGTAGAACGTGTTTTGTGTGCGCCCCATGAAGTGTGGAGGGACGAGTTCCATCAGACTGGTATTCAACGATGTCCCGCCGAGTCCGCGCGCAGAGCCCATGAGGAAGAAGAGAAAGGCTGCGAGCGCCAGCACACGGGAGTGCGGTGCGAGGAACATGCATCCGCCGAGAACGAACATTCCCAAACGAATGCTGGCGCGGGTGCGTAAACGTCCAATCACCCAAGGCGTGTACATCGTGCTCAGAAACGCGCCGACTCCCCACGAGCCATTGAGCCACCCATACCCAACGGCGCCGCCATGAAGAATTCGGTCGTCGAGAGGAGCAGTGACGATACCCTGTGTCAGCATTCCGCCCATAAACAACGCCATGCTGATTCCCACCAGCGTCACCGCCGGCCGATGCTTGAGATATCCGAAGCCCTCGCGCAGTTCGTGCAGATATCGCGCGACCGGATGCGAGTTGTGCGGAACCGGCGTATCCACCGGACGCTCGACCACAATTCGTCCTTTGCGCACGAACAGATAGCAGCTAATGGAGATCGCATAAGTGCTGAAGTCGAGCAGCAGGACACCGCCAAGGTGCAGATGGTTATACACAAATCCCACAATGGCGCCAGCGATGAGCCATCCTCCCTGCACTCCGGCCATCAGAAAGTTGCTCGAGGCTACGTACTGCGATTCCGGCGTGAGCTCCTGGATCAGCGCAGTTACCGAAGGCCAGAACATCCAGAAGCCTGCCGCCACGAGGGTGTTCATCAGATACAGCTCCCAGAGACTGACCTTGCCTGCGAGAGCGAGGAACGCGACGCCCACAATGATCACACCGCGCGATGCGTCGAGAAACATCACAACGTGACGCCGATCCTCGCGATCGATGATCACGCCGGTGAACGGCAGCATTAGCAGCGCAGGAATTGTCTGCAGAATGATGACAGTGCCCAGCGCCATCTCCGAGTGCGTGGCTTGAAGGATGTACCAGACGACCGCAGCCGAGTTCATCCCACTGCCCAACATCGAGATCAAGTTGGCAATGAAGATGAGCCGCAGACCGCGCTGGCGGAGGATGTCGCGCATGGAGGTAGCGTAGCAAAGAGCTGCTAAGCTTCTGAGCTTCTAAGCTGCTGAGCTTTGACTTGATCGAGCTTAGATGCTCAGAAGCTTAGGAGCCTAGAAGCTCCTCACAGCTATACTCAATCTCTTGATCCCTTACATCCACTTTGGGCCTTTCACGATCGGCAGCTTTGGCCTGCTGATGCTCCTCGCGTTTGTCGCAGGCTACTTCGTCCTTCGCGCGGATATTCACCGGCGCGGCATGAACCTGGACGCGCAGAACGTGGTTACGGTTTGCGCGCTGCTGGGGATCATCGGAGCCAAGCTGTACCACGTTTTTGAAACGCCGAGCGACCTCGTTGCGAACCCGTTTGGCGAACTCTTCAGCCGTTCTGGTTTTGCGTGGTTTGGCGGATTCCTCGGGGTGCTACTTGCGCTTTATCTTTTGGCGCGCAAGTACAGGCTTTCCTATCTCGCGATTCTCGATGTCTGCGCTCCCGCGGCGGCGATCGGTTACGCAGTAGGACGCATCGGATGTCTAACTTCGGGCGACGGCGATTACGGAACGCCCACCTCGCTGCCCTGGGGAATGAGCTTTCCTAACGGGCTCGTGCCGACCACGCAACACGTTCATCCCACACCCATCTACGAAGCCATCGCCGCGACGCTCATCTTCTGGTACCTGTGGCGACAGGGAGCGAAGTCGCTGCGCGGACCGCGTCCTGTAGGAGAAGTGGCGGCGCTCTATCTCATTTGGATGGGTATCGAGCGTTTTCTGGTTGAGTTCATTCGCATCAATCCGCGCTCGTTTTTCGGTTTGAGTAACGCACAGGCAGCGAGTTTGGGATCCATCATCGCCGGCGCCGCAATCCTGATGACGGTAAAAAAAAACTTCCGCAGACAAAAGGGAGAGCACCGCATCCTGCAGCACTTCGCTGAACGCGGCGATGTGCTCCAGCCCGAGTATCACCGTGCCACGCCGGAGTGCACTCATCCGGAGCGCTGGAGCATGTATGACTCCATGACTGCCGAGGTCGAGGTTCTCGAATTTCTGCGCTGTCTGGTGCGCACCATCAAACCTCAAGTAGTGGTGGAGACCGGAACCTTCATGGGCATCAGCACGCTATGGATTGCCGAAGGTCTGAAGGCAAACGGGTTGGGCAAGATTGTGACCTGCGAATACGACCCAAAAGTATTTGCAAGAGCCAAAGCGCGCTTCGCCGGCTCCGGGCTGGCCGAGTGGATTGAAGCCCGCAACGAATCCAGCCTGGAAACCAGGGTGAATGGCAGCATCGACCTTCTCTTCAGCGACAGCGATCCGCCGCTGCGCGAGCAGGAAGTACGCCGTTTTCTGCCACAAATGAACCCGAACGGTGTGATCCTCATGCACGACGCCAGCTCTCACTTGAAGACCGTCCGCGAAGCTGCACTGAAAATGGAGCAGGATGGGTTGATTTCTGTGGTTCTTCTGCCCACCCCTCGCGGCCTAGTGGTCGCCCAAAAGCGCGCGGGACGAAAATAATCCATTCAGCTACTCTCTCCAGAGTAGCTGTGCGGCATCTAACGTCGGCTAGGTGCAACTGTACCGGTGCAGTTAGGGACGCGACGCCACGCCTTGTCGTCGCCAGGATGCACGGGAGCGGTCGTATGGGGCTGAGTGCAGCGGTCGGGCTACGAGAGAGTTCGTCTTCTTCGGTTCGCCGGTACTTCGAGATGGCGGCCGATCGCGTGGCAATCCATCCGGAAATGCGCAGATTGCTGTCAGCTCCATTTCGGGAACTGACAGTAGAGATTCCGCTGCGCCGCGACGATCAACGCCTGCAGCTCTTCCGCGGATATCGAGTTCAGCATAACGGTGTCCGAGGGCCTTTGCTTGGGCCCGTTCGCATTCAATCGGGTCTTGATCTCGAGGCAGTGAGGAGCACCGCCGAATCGATGACTTGGCGATGCGCTGCGGCTAACGTTCCGTTTGGCGGAGCGGCAGGAGCGATCGTCTGCGATTCCACACACCTCAGCCGCAAAGAATTCGAGTCTCTGGTACGAAAGTACACCGGACGGATCCATCATCAGCTCGGCATTTACCAGGACCTCTGTGTTCCCGGACCAAACGCCGACGAAGAAGTCATGATGTGGATGCGTGACGAGTACAGCTCGTTTGAAAAGGCTGCGATGACCCCGGTTTTGGGAAAACCGGAACACGCTGGAGGCGTGCGCGACCGGGACGCAATCATCGGCAGAACCGTGTCCGCTCTTGCGCTTCGGTGTGCCAATGAAGCTGAGCTCCCGTCTTCTGGCCTGCGCATCGCGATTCGTTCTCTCGATCAGAGTGCCCTGCCTACGGCGCAGGCGATGTTCGATGCTGGATGCATTGTCGTCGCGCTCTCGGATATTCACGGCGGATTGCGCTGTTCAACGGGTATCGACGTCCACGAACTGGCCGATCATGTCCGGTCCGCGGGTACTCTTGTCGGCTACGAAGGAGCTGCGGAAGCTGTAGAGATCCACAACTTGGATTGCGATCTTCTCATCATCGCCGCTCCCGAAGGCACGCTGAATCCCGCTGCTGCCTCGCAGGTTCGAGCAAAGCTGGTCATCGAAAGCTCTGAGTTGGTGATTACACCCGTCGCTGAGCGCATCCTGGCGAATCGCGGAGCGACAGTCGTTCCCGACTTGGTAAGCGCTGCGGGGCCAGTCATTGCGGCTTACGCCGAGTGGTCAAACAATGTTCAGCATGCAGCATGCGATCCCGAGCGTGTCGAACACGAGATGCAAACGTCAATGATGCGAACATACTCTCAGGTTCTCGATCGCAGCCGTCGCGAGAACGTCAGTCTGAGAATGGCGGCGTACTGCTCTGCGATAGAGCGAGTCGCACGGTGCGAACGCTTGCGAGTCGCGTAGAAAAGAGATGGTTCATCTGCGAAATCTGCAGAATCCGGTGCGATTCCGACGCGGTTTCAGGCGGCTCGCAGGAACGCCATCGCATCCGCTAGCGCCCGGCGGACGTCTTCCATATGCCCGGGATCGCGATATTTATGTCGCGGCCAGAAAAATCCTTTGAGACCATCTCCTTTCGTTCTCGGCACAACGTGCACGTGCATATGAGGCACGCTTTGGCTGATCCGGTTGTTGACTGCCACCAAAGCTCCTTGAGCTCCAAGGCCTTTCTCAACTGCCAGCGCGAGCAGACGTGCATTCGCAAAAAGCGTTCCGAGCAGTGGCGGTTCCACATCAACCAGCGAATCAAGATGTTGCTTGGGAACTAAAAGGCAATGACCGGGGAACACCGGACGATGATCCAGGAACGCCAAAGTATCGGCATCTTCGAAAACAATGGCTGCAGGAACGGCACGGCTGACGATCTGGCAAAAGACGCAGGTGTTCACGAAGTTGTGTTACCAGCCGATTGCGGCTATGCGGTTGTTTTCAGAGCGGCTGATTCAATGGATGAACATATCATCTTCCGCGCTGGCGGTTGCTGCGGCTCCGGGACAGGTTGCGATTCCTAAAACGGTACATACTGTCTTGAGCGTATTTACGTGCCGGTACATCACAGAAGACTGAACGCCTGCGCGGGCGCGTGGTCCGACGGCGACAAACGGGACGTGACCGCCTCCGTTACGAATATCGGCGATGTTCGACTCGTCAAAGGCGATGAGCAGAAGGCCGTTTTTCTGAAACTCCGAATTCGCGAGCAGCGGAGCGATGTTCGTTTTCAGCCAGCCATCCGCGTCGGCAAGCATGCTGTTGTCGTCGCAAGTCATAGCGGCTTTGCACGAGTGTGCGTCATCGGGAAGATCTGGAATCACCATACTGAACGACGGCAGATGTCCGGCACTCAGGTCGGAAGCGAATTGCGAAAACGGAACGATGTTCGCCGCCTGCTGCGGACTGTTAATCACATCGCTGAAGTATGCGAATGGGTTGTGATGTTTGACGTAATTGCCGTTTGAATTACCGAGGTATCCAGCCGAGGGCAGATCTTCCGCATAGAGTTTCCACGTTTTGCCGGCAGCGACCAACTCGCGCGCCAGATTGTCGGCAGTCACTGGTCCTGGAAAACCATTGTCGTTCGTCTGCGGTGCGC
This sequence comes from Terriglobales bacterium, assembly GCA_035764005.1. Classification (NCBI taxonomy): domain Bacteria; kingdom Pseudomonadati; phylum Acidobacteriota; class Terriglobia; order Terriglobales; species Terriglobales bacterium. The sequence goes on along the minus strand of DASTZZ010000055.1, from coordinate 49,626 downwards.
CGGTCGTGAGCACGAAATAGTTGGAAATCGATGGATGCATGGTGGCGTAGTACTGCGTCGCCGATGCTCCTTGCTGCGCGAGACCGTTTAGATATGGTGCGGCTGCATTGCCGATTACTTGCTCGTACGAATGATTTTCTTCCATTACCAGGACGACCATCGCCTGCGAGGCGGGACTCGCGGTTCCTGGAGAACTCACGGGCGTGGCCGGCGATGGAGTCATACTGCCTCCGCCGCACGAGACGATGGAAGCCATCAGCAACAGGGTCCCACTCAGAGCTGCACCTTTGCACAACCCACCGATTCGCATTAGTTCTGTCCCTGAGCAAAATAGAATCATTTGCTAAGGGATGGGTTGGTAGCGCGCGGTCCGTGTCCGAATATTTGCTGGTTTTATGTCGTGATGTGAAATGTGCTGAGCAGCACGCCAGCAGCACACGATGACTCCTCGTGAGAGTTCCTGTATAACTGCGTTTCACTTTTATTCAGGAGCTGCTGGTGAATCGCAAGATCGTCTGCTGTCTTCCGCTTCTCATCCTTCTAAGTTCTTCCATCGCACTCGGGCAGGAATTGCCTGCCGCGGCTGCAAGCACGCCAAGCTCAGAGCAGGAAGCCGCAGCTGCGCAAGAAAAATCTTCGACAACCGCGAAACCTGGTCAGAAGAAGGAAGCCGATGAGGAACTTCCCGCGTCACGCAAGCCGAAGCGCGGCAAAGCAGGTGCTCGGGAGAATGCTGCTCCTGCTTCTACACCTGCCGAAAAGAAGCCAGCAGATCCGCTCACGTCGTCTGACACATATCGCGGTCTTCATCTCCGCAGCATTGGGCCGGCGTTTATCTCCGGCCGCGTGACTTCACTTGCGGTAAATCCGTTCAATCGCGCGCAGTACTACGTAGGCGTGGCTTCAGGCGGAGTGTGGAAGACCAACAACGACGGTCTCACCTGGGATCCAGTCTTCCAAAATGAGGGATCGTTTTCCATCGGCGATGTGAAGCTCGATCCCCACGATCCATCCATCGTGTGGGTCGGCACAGGCGAGAACAACTCGCAGCGCAGTGTCGACTATGGTGATGGCGTTTATAAATCCGAAGATGGCGGCAAGAGTTGGACCAATTTGGGACTGAAGCACTCCGAGCATATTGGGCGCATCGCTATCAGCCCCAAAGATAGCAACACGGTTTTCGTTGCTGCCGAAGGGCCGCTCTGGTCTCCAGGCGGAGATCGCGGCCTTTATCGCACGACCGATGGCGGCAAGAGCTGGAAGAAGGTCCTGAACGTCAGCGAGAACACCGGGTTCGCCGATGTAGCCATCGATCCCGACGATCCAGACACAATCTATGCCACGGCATATCAGCGCCGGCGGCATGTCTGGACACTCATCGACGGCGGCCCAGAGAGCGCGATCTATCGTTCGGACGATGGCGGCAACACCTGGAAGAAGTTGAAATCCGGACTGCCTACTGTCGATATGGGACGCATCGGCATCGCCATCTCGCCCGTCGATCACAACGTGGTGTACGCAACCATCGAGGCCCAGGAAGGGAAGGGCGGCATCTTCCGCTCTAGCGATCGCGGAGCCACCTGGGAGCGCCGCAATCCCTACGATGAGACCGCGATGTACTACGCGCAAATCTTCGCCGATCCCAGGAACGTCGATCGCATTTACATAATGAACGTACTCATTCGCGTCTCCGACGACGGCGGCAAGACTCTGCGCGTCCTCGGCGAGAAGTACAAGCACGTCGACAATCACGTGATCTGGATCGATCCCACCGACACGAACTATTACCTCGTCGGATGTGACGGCGGTTTGTACGAAAGCTTCGATCGCGGCGCAAACTGGAGCTACAAGAGCAATCTTCCCGTAGCGCAGTTCTACGATGTTGCACTCGATAACTCGAAGCCCTTCTACTACGTCTACGGCGGCACGCAGGACAACAGCAGCGTCGGCGGACCGTCACGCACGCTGAAGACCAACGGCATCACCAATGAAGACTGGTTCTTCACTCAGGGCGGCGACGGCTTCCGCTCGGTCATCGATCCCGAAGATCCGAACACGGTTTATGCCGAGTATCAATATGGGAATCTCACACGATTTGACCGAAGAACGGGACAGCAGATTGGCATCCAGCCGCAGCCTGGTCCGGATAATGTTCCTTACCGCTGGAACTGGGATTCGCCGATCATCATCAGTCCGCATTCCCACACGCGGCTGTACTTCGCGGCCAACAAGCTCTTCCGCAGCGACGATCGCGGGGACACCTGGAAGGTGATCAGTCCCGACCTGACGCGCCAGATCGATCGCGACAAGCTTCCCGTAATGGGACGCATCTGGGGACCCGATGCAGTCGCAAAGAATGCCTCAACCTCGTTCTATGGCAACATCGTTGCATTATCTGAATCCCCGCAGAAAGATGGCCTAATCTATGTCGGTACCGACGATGGATTAATCCAAGTCACCAGCGACGCCGGTCAGAACTGGACTAAGTACGAGACGTTTCCCGGCGTCCCCAAATTCACCTACGTAAGCCGCCTGCTCGCGTCGCAACACAATGCAAGTGTCGTCTATGCCAGCTTCGACAATCACAAGATGGGCGACTTCAAACCCTATCTGCTCAAGAGCAGCGACAACGGGCATACATGGAACTCGATTGCGAATAATCTGCCGGCAAACGGCCCTGTGCTGGCGATTGCCGAAGATCCCGTTAATTCGCAACTGCTTTTCGTCGGCATGGAATTCGGCCTCTTCTTCTCTTTCGATGGTGGCAGCCACTGGACACAGCTCAAAGGCGGAATGCCGACGATTGCCGTGCGCGATCTCGCGATTCAGAAACAAGCAAATGATCTCGTCGCTGCAACCTTCGGGCGAGGCTTTTACATTCTCGATGACCTCTCTCCGCTGCGCCATGTCAACGCGCAAGTGTTCCAGCAGCAGGGAGCACTGTTCCCGGTTCGGGACACCCTCATGTACATCGAGCAACGCCCAGTCGGCGGTAAGCACGGACATCTCGGCGCAACCTACTTCGAAGCAGACAATCCTCCCTATGGCGCGGTATTCACTTATTACTTGAAAGATAAGTTCAAGACCAAAAAGGAAATTCGTCAGGAGAAAGAAAAGGCTGCGTCGAAAGAAGCCGTGAACCAGAATTCAGACAAAACTGAACAATCCGACAAAGGAAATCCATCTGCCGTGAACTATCCCACCATGGGTGAACTTCGCGCCGAAGCGGAAGAGCAGCCTGCGGCGGTGTACCTGGTGATTTCCGACTCCAGCGGTACTCCCGTGCGCCGAGTTCCGGCAACGAACGAAGCGGGAATCAATCGCGCTTCATGGGATTTGCGGTATCCGCCTTCTGAAGTACATACGCCTTCTCCGGAAGAAGCCGACTTCGCCGAATTCTTCCAACCGCCGACAGGTCCGCTGGTGATGCCGGGTGAGTACTCGGCGACCCTCGAAGCTCGCGTCGATGGCAAGACTCAGCGCCTGGCCGGTCCCGAGAAGTTTCGTGTGAACGCGCTTGGCACTGAAGGGATGAACGAGCAGGATCGCGCCGCGCTCGAGCAATTCCAGCAGAAAGTCGCGCACCTTGATCGAGCGCTCACTGGCGCGATTCAAACCGGGAACGATGTCGACAAGCGTCTTGCTTCTATTCACCAGTCGCTACGTGATACGCCCGGCGATGTGAGCGGATTGATCTCGCGCGCCGATGACATTCAAGCACGCCTGCGCGACATCATGCGTGCGCTCCGCGGAGATGTGGTCCTGCGCCGTCGCCAGGAGAATACGCCGGCAGCAATCAATGACCGCATCAACCAGATCGAGGACGAAGAGCGCTTCTCGACCTCGCGCCCGACGCAGACGCATATCGACTCGTACAACATCGCCGCCCAGCAGTTCGGGGATCAACTCGGCAAGCTGCGGCAGCTGGTCGATGTCGATCTGAAGAAGCTCGAAGACGACATGGAAAAAGCCGGCGCACCGTGGACTCCGGGCCACGTGCCCGAGTGGTCGCCTCAGTAAAACCAAGAGCGAACACGAAGGTCACGAAGCACAAAAAGAAGAGGTCACGGAGAAATCGCCCTTCGTGACCTCTTTTGTTGCCTCTGTGACCTTCGTGTTCGCCTCTCCCCGGTTCAGTGCGGCGCGATAAAACGCTATACTGAGCCTAATGTCCACCGCGCAGAAAACGTTTTACCTGGAGACCTTTGGCTGCCAGATGAACGTGCACGACTCCGAGAAGGTGATCGGCACGCTGGTGCAGCAGGGGTACGCGCAGGTGGACACCGTCGAGTCCGCCGACCTGGTCCTCTACAACACCTGCTCGATTCGCGACAAAGCCGAGCAGAAGGTCTTCCACCGCCTTGCCGACTACAAGCGCCTGCAGGCGCAAGGGAAGAAGTTCGGCGTACTGGGATGCGTCGCGCAGCAGGAAGGCGAGAAGATCTTCGAACGCGCTCCTCACGTGTCGTTGGTGGCTGGCTCAGCCTCGTACCGCAATCTCGCACAGATGCTGGTGCAAATCGAGGCAGGGGAGAAGCGCGTTACCGGCCTCGATGATCGCCAGACGGATCAAACGTTCGATACGCCGTTCACAGTTCGTACGAATCCCTATCGCGGGTACATCACGATCATCGAAGGCTGTGACAAGTTCTGCGCCTACTGCGTAGTTCCGTACACGCGCGGCAAAGAACGCAGCAGGACGTCCGAGTCTGTGCTAGAAGAGGCGAGAAGACTCGCTCATTCTGGATATTCCGAGATTCAACTCCTCGGCCAAAATGTGAACTCTTACCGCGATCCTACTGGTAAGAAGACATTTGCGGAATTACTTGCCGCAGTCGCGGAGGTTCCGGGAATTCGTCGCGTGCGCTTCACCACTTCGCATCCACGCGACTTCACGCCCGACATCGTCGATGCGATCGAGTCTGTTCCGCAGCTCTGCGACCACGTGCATCTTCCCGTGCAAAGCGGATCGAGCCGCGTGCTGAAAGCCATGCTCCGCGAGTACACGCGCGAGGATTACCTGGAGCGAATCTCCTGGCTTAAGTCCGCGAAGCGGTACATCAGCCTGACCACAGACATCATCGTCGGCTTTCCCGGCGAGACTGAACAGGAATTCGAAGAGACAATCACGCTTCTCGGCGAGGTGGGATACGACGGCGTCTTCTCGTTCAAATACTCGCCGCGTCCAAACACTCCGGCCATTCGTATGTCAGACAGCATCCCTGATGAGGAGAAGTCGAAGCGCTTGACCATCCTTCAGGAGCGCCAGCGTGAAATTCAGAGAGGCAATTACGAGAAGCACGTAGGCGAGACATTGGAAGTAATGGTTGAAGGACGGAACGAAGCGCGCGGGCAGATCATCGGACGCAGTTCTCAGAACAAGACAGTGAACTTCACGACGACTTCACCGATTCTGCCTTCCACGGGAAGCTACGCGCGCGTGCGCGTAACAAAAAGCTTTCCCAACAGTCTCGTGGGGGAGATGGTGGTGAACTGAGGAAGAATTTCGCGATTTCGTGATTTCGCGATTGAAAATCACGAGGTCGGAGAATTCCTGTGGAGGTCTAAACTTCACGTGCGACCCTGGCGATAGCCAGGGAAGCAAGGTTTGGGTGGAAGCCCCTGGCTTTAGCCAGGGGTGAGCACGGCATGTAAAGCCGTGCGAATCTTATGAGCACGATGCATGAAGCGCTTTAGCGCTGGCATGAGCGCGTGGGTTAGCAATTTCGTGAGTGATTTCGCGATTTTCAAATCACGAAATCACGCAATCGCGAAATCACGAAATGATACCCGGAGGTGAGCGGTGGAAGTTGAAATGAAAATTCGCGGATTGATGATGGACCCCGTCACCAACATGCCCATCGTCGTACTCAAGGACCCTGCCAGCGACGCTGTCCTCCCAATCTGGGTCGGGATCTACGAAGCGAACGCCATTGCGCTGGAGATCGAAAAGGTCGCGACTCCCCGCCCGATGACTCACGACTTGATCAAGAACGTCCTCACCGGCCTCGAAACCAAGGTTCACAAAGTCGTCGTCACCGAACTGCGCGACGATACGTTCTTCGCCGTGATCTGGATGGAACGCGACGGAAGTCTCATCAGCGTCGATTCCCGTCCATCGGACGCACTAGCCGTCGCCATGCGTCTCGATTGCCCAATCTTCGTCGAGGACGAAGTGCTCAAGTCCTCCAAGCTCGCCGCAACGGTTTCCGACAAAGTGTCAAATGAGGAACTCCGAAAGATGCTGGAGAACATGAACGACGAAGATTTCGGCCGCTACAAGATGTAACTTCGACGTTTATTGCTGTAGCAACACATTTTGCGTAGGCACTCGTAACTGACTGATTGCAGAGCAGCTTACGATCATCTTCTTACCTTGCTGTGATTCTCCTGTCGCAAATCGGCGCGGGTCCCGAAAGCAACAGACCTTTTGCCTTTAAGCATCTCTGCTCGGGTCGTCGGTAGTCCAACGCTTCCTCCCCTAGAGGTGTTTGGTTGCGCCCATTTAAACCGACAGAATCAGGCAGACCTAGTTCCATTTTGAAACTGTCCTGCGTGGTGACGTGCGTAGTCGTCTCGGCATCTCTGTGCGCATGCAGCGGCTCAAGCAGCCACACCTCGTCAGGAAAGAACCCACAACAGGAGCCGAACTACTCTGCCCAGGCCTACAAAGGCAAGCTCGAGCCCGACGACGGCCAATGGACTCGTCCCGCAAAAGACTTCGCCAGTACCCGCTACAGCGCCCTTGACCAGATCAACACCTCAAACGTCAAGAACTTAAAGGTCGCCTTCACCTTCTCCACCGGGCAGGAGCGCGGACACGAAGCCGCTCCCATCATCGTGAACAACACGATGTACGTGATCACACCGTGGCCGAACGTGCTCTTCGCGCTCGATCTCACCAAGCCCGGCGCTCCGGTGAAGTGGGAGTACCAGCCACAGCCCACGCCCTCATCGAAAGGCGTTGCCTGCTGCGACGTCGTGAATCGCGGCGTCGTCTACGACAACGGCAAGATCTTCCTCAACACGCTCGACGTGCAAACAGCCGCCGTCGATGCGAACACGGGACGTGAGCTCTGGAAGGTCCGCCTCGGCGACATAAATAAAGGTGAGTCGATCACCATGGCGCCGCTCGTCGTAAAAGGCAAAGTCCTGGTCGGCAACAGCGGCGGCGAATTCGGCGTGCGCGGCTGGCTCACCGCGCTCGACGAGAACAGCGGCAAGATCGTCTGGCGAGCCTACAGCACCGGGCCTGACAAAGATGTTCTGATCGGAGCAAAGTTCAAGCCGTTTTACGCGCAAGATCGCGGGCAGGATCTCGGCGAAAAAAGTTGGCCGCCGGACGCATGGAAAATCGGCGGCGGCACCGTGTGGGGATGGATCTCCTACGATCCCGAAACGAACCTCATCTTCTACGGCACCGCGAATCCCGGTCCGTGGAATGCCTCAGAGCGCCCCGGCGACAACAAGTGGACCTCAGGCATTTTTGCCCGCGATGCCGATACCGGAGAAGCAGTCTGGTTCTATCAGCTAAGTCCACACGATCACTTTGACTACGACGGCGTCAACGAGAACATCCTGCTCGATCTCCCCATCAACGGTCAGAACCGTAAGGTTCTCGTTCACCCCGACCGCAACGGGCACGTGTATGTAATCGACCGCACGAACGGCGAGGTGCTTTCGGCGAATCCGTTTGCATATGTAAATACCAGCACCGGCGTCGATCTCAAAACCGGACTGCTGCAGTATGTCGATGAGAAGAAGCCCATAACGGGAACGGTGGTGCGCGACATCTGTCCGGCATCGCCAGGCGCGAAAGACTGGACGCCTTCAGCATTCTCTCCGCGCACCGGCCTGATCTACATTCCGCATAACAATCTCTGCCAGGACGAAGAGGACGTAAGCGCGAACTACATCGCCGGAACTCCATACGTCGGCGCGAACGTGCGCATGTATCCCGGACCCGGCGGAAACGGCGGCGAGTTTACTGCGTGGGATCCGATCCAGGGCAAAGCTGTGTGGAAGATCCCCGACCGATTCCCAGTTTGGAGCGGCGCAGTGGCAACTGCCGGTGACGTGGTTTTCTACGGCACGATGGATGGATGGTTCAACGCAGTCGACGCGCACAGCGGCCAGAACTTGTGGAAGTTCAAAGCCGGATCGGGAATTATCGGCCAGCCCGTCTCGTACAAAGGCCCTGACGGCAAGCAGTACATCGCCGTGCTATCCGGCGTAGGCGGCTGGGCGGGAGCAGTCGTAGCCGGCGGGCTAGATACCCGCGATCCAACCATCGCTCTCGGATTCGGCAACGCAACCCGCGACCTACCGCACTACAGCACGAAAGGGGGAATGTTGTATGTGTTCTCTCTTCCGTAAGAAGTTCTCGTACTCGCCGCTACCGGCGGCTTCTTCTACAGTCTTTAAAACCTGTCATCCTGAAGCGCTTCTGTTGCGCGAAGGATCTCCCGGAATGCGTCGGGCTTACATGCCCTGTCGAGGCTTTTCGGCCCATGCTGCTGGGCTTTCTCGTGGAGGAGCCATAGCGGCGGTAATTAAGTCCGACACATCGCGGGAGGTCCTTCGCGCAAAAGAAGCGCTTCAGGATGACAGACGTATACGGGGTCGTGTTCCTCGAGTGAGTAGGAGCGTGTCGCCGCTTCGCTGGGTCGCCACTGCTGTTGCAATGCTAATCTTTGCGATTCCCGTTCTCGCACAACCACAACTTCGCGTCTGCGCCGACCCGGCTAACATGCCTTTCTCGAACCGCCAGCAGCAAGGGTTCGAGAACCGCCTTGCCGAGCTCGTCGCCCGTGACATGCACGCGAGCCTGAGCTATCAATGGCAGCGCATGGGACGCGGCTTCGTCCGCGAATATCTAAGCAGCGGCAGATGCGACATGGTCGTCGGCATCCCGGCGAACTACGCGCAGATGCTGACTACGCGCCCGTATTACCGCTCGACCTACGTCTTTGTGTCACGGCGCAGCGCGCGCGTCCAGCCCACGAGCTTCAACGATCCTGAGCTGCACAGCATGAAAGTCGGCGTGCAGGTGCTCGACGACGACTACGCTCCCCCGGCGCATGCGCTGGCGCGCCGAGGAATGCAGGCGAACATTGTTGGATTCGAGACCACCGGCGCTGACGCGCCCTCGATCATCCGCGCGGTCGCAAACAGAAAGGTAGATACGGCCGTGGTCTGGGGACCGCTCGCGGGGTATTTTGCGAAGCCATACGCAGGCAAGCTCACGCTCACGCCGGTGCAGCCCGAAGTCGATCCTCCGGGACTGCCGTTCACGTTCGCGATCTCGATGGGCGTGCGGAAAGGCAATACGCAGCTCAGAGATAAGCTCCAGCACTTCCTCGATCGGCATCAGCGCGAAGTCGAAAGCATTCTGCGCAAATACGGCGTGCCGCTGATCGAAGATCAGCCGGCAGCAGCGAGGGGGAACTGATGCGCCTCGAACGCCTCGCATTTTTCCTCGTCGGCGCAGCGTTGCTGCTGCTCATCGCATGTCAGCGTGAAGACCGCCGCTTCCGCGAAGCCCCTCCCTCTGCGGGTGTGGTGAACACGATCCAGGTCAGCGACCTCCATCCCGGCGGACAGCAGATCGCTGCGCCGCCTGTCCCGAATTCGTACGAAGAGAGCGCCTATGCAGTTTCGGAAGGCAAGCGGCTCTTTAGCGAATTCAATTGCGTCGGCTGCCACTCGAATGGCGGCGGCGGCATCGGTCCGCCGCTCATGGACAACCAGTGGATCTACGGCGGCGAGCCCGCGAACATCTTCGCAAGCATCATGGAAGGCCGTCCGAACGGCATGCCCGCGTGGCGCGGGCGCATTCCCGAAGACCAGGGATGGGAGATCGTTGCTTACGTGCGCTCGCTCAGCGGGCAGTTGGCCAAAGATGTCGCGCCTGGCCGCAGCGATCACATGTCCGGCAAGAAGCCTGAAGCGAACACGCCGCGCGAGACTCCGACCGGCATTACAGGAGCTCCCACGCATCAATGAAGCTCCCCCGCGCAGCCGCGTATGCCACGCTCCTGCTTCTGGCAGGGTGCCAGAGCAATCACTCGATGCTCTGGAGCGCGGCCAGCAAGCAGGCGTCCGACATCGAGTGGCTCTACTGGTTCATTTTCTGGATCTGCCTTGTAGTCTTCGTGCTGGTGATTGCCTTCTTCGCCGGAGGCCTGGCGAAGTCGAATGTCGATGAAGAAGAGATGGCTCCGGTGATGGAGAGCAACGAGCCGGGAGACCGTCGGGCCAAAGTGGGAGTGAGTATCGCTTTGGGAATCACCGTCGTCACGCTCTTCGTCGTGCTCGCGCTCAGCATCGTGACCGGCAAGACTACCGAAGGCCTCACCTCAAAGAATCCGATCACGATTGAAGTCACCGGCCACCAATGGTGGTGGGAGCTGCGCTATCCCAATCCGCAGGCGGATTTGACCGTTCTCAGCGCGAACGAGATTCACATTCCCGTGGGCAAGCCCATTGTGGTACTCACCGCCAGCCGCGATGTGATCCACAGCTTTTGGGCTCCGAACATCGACGGCAAGCGCGACCTGCTGCCCGGATATCAGTCGGCGTTCACCTTCCAAATCGACAAGCCCGGCATTTATCACGGCCAATGCGCCGAGTTCTGCGGCGAGCAGCACGCGCACATGGGATTCGAGATCGTCGCCCAGACCATGGACGAGTTTCAGGCATGGCTCAACCAGCAGCGCAAGCCGTCGGTTCAACCGCAGGATGTGAAGGAGGTGCATGGACGCGATGTGTTTCTAACTCACTCCTGCGTTCTGTGCCATACCATTCGCGGAACAGATGCAGGCTCGAGAGTTGGTCCCGATTTGACACACGTCGGCAGCCGGCGCTTGCTGGCAGCGACAGCGATCAGCAACGCTCCGGGATCATTGGCGGGATGGATCACGGATCCGCAGCGAATAAAGCCCGGCGTGTTGATGCCGGCGAATCCGTTAGCACCGGCCGATCTCGATGCGCTGGTCACGTACTTGAGAAGTTTGCAGTAGGGAAGGAACGATAGCTTTTTTGGGTGGAAGCTTTTGGGTGGAAGCCCCCGACTTGAGTCGGGGGTCGCGAGGCCGTAAGCCTCGCGATTTATCGCAGTCGAACGAAACATGCGCTTTAGCGCTGGCGCACGCGCGAAGCGCGCGTGCGTGGGCCGGCGCTAAAGCAATGTGGGTTGGCTGGTTAGACGCACGGCTTACGCCGTGCGCCCCCGACTCAAGTCGGGGGCTTCCACCCGAAAAGCGGAAGAAGAAAGATTTGAAAAGTCGTACACAGCATGGAGAAACGCAGCCGCAAACGCGCGGCTGCCCCAGCGCCTACCGGCGCCGGTTCCGTTGCTGCTGCGGCGCTGCAATCGTTGCTCTGAGCGACTGACTGAATAGCACCTTATGACGCCTTCATCCAACCCGAAAATGGCCGTTGCTGAGCCGCCGGTAGTCCCGCCGCCAACCGCCGATCGGCAGCTACGTCTCCAGCGCGCGTGGAAGGAGCCGACCGGCTTCTTTGGATGGTTCACCAAAATCCATCACACCAGCATCGGCACGCGATTCATCGTCACCGCGTTCATCTTCTTCGTGCTCGGCGGGCTACTGGCGATGCTGATGCGCCTGCAACTAGCGCGTCCGGAGAATCGCTTCCTCGGGCCTGACAAGTACAACCAGTTCTTCACCATGCACGGCAGCACGATGATCTTTCTCTTCGCCGTTCCGCTGCTGTTCCAGGGATTTGGAATTTATCTTGTTCCGCTCATCGTGGGCACGCGCAACATTGCGTTTCCGCGGCTGGCGGCCTTCAGCTACTACATCTATCTGTTCGGCTGCATTTTCTTCTGGGTCGGACTGCTGCTGAATACAGGCGCCGATCGCGGATGGTTCGCCTACGTCACGCTATCTGGTCCGGATTTCTCTCCCGGAAAGCGCGTCGATTTCTGGGCGCAGATGATTACCTTCACCGAGACCTCGGCGCTCGCGACTGCGGTGTGCCTGGCCGCGACGATCCTGAAGCATCGCGCGCCAGGCATGTCGCTCAACCGCATGCCGATGATTCTTTGGGAAAAGCTGGTGCTGTCGTTCATGGTGATCTTCGCCATGCCGGCAGTGATGCTTTCCAGCAGCATGCTGCTGCTGGATCGCACGGTGGGCACACAGTTCTTCAATCCCGCTGAAGGCGGAGACGTTCTGCTATACCAGCATCTGTTCTGGTTCTTCGGCCATCCTGACGTTTACATCATCTTCCTTCCCGGAACGGCGATTGTGACCACGCTGGTCACGTGCTTCACGCGGCGGCACATCTTCGGATATCTCGCGCTCGTGGTCTCGACCATCAGCATCGGATTCATCGGCTTCGGTGTGTGGGTGCATCACATGTTCGCCACCGGGCTTCCCCAAATGGGAGAGAGCTTCTTCACGGCGGCGACGCTGATGATCGTCATTCCCACTGCGGTTCAGTTCTTCTGTTGGATTGCGACTATCTGGGAAGGGCGGATGCAATTCAAATTCCCGATGTGGTGGATCGCGGGATTCTTCTTCGTCTTCATGATCGGGGGACTCTCCGGGTTGATGCTGGCGTCGGTGCCGGTCGATACGCAGGTACACGATACGTTCTTTGTCGTCGCGCATTTCCACTATGTGCTCATCGGCGGCGCGGTCTTCCCCATGTTCGGCGCTCTGTATTTCTGGCTGCCCAAGATGATGGGACGCATGATGAACGAGAAGCTCGGCTACTGGAACTTCTGGCTTTTCTTCGTCGGCTTCAACATGACGTTCTTCACCATGCACTTCCTCGGGCTGCGCGGCATGACGCGGCGCGTGTACACGTATCTTCCCGAAATGAACTGGGGCTGGCTGAACCTGCTGGCGACCGTAGGCGCATTCCTCATGGGGGCCGGCGTGCTGGTGTTCATCATCAACTTTTTCTGGAGCCGCGTGCATGGACGTATCGCGGGACCAGATCCGTGGAAGGCGGGGTCACTGGAATGGGCTGTTCCGTCTCCGCCTCCGCATTACAACTTCGCCGAGCTGCCGACCGTGAACGGACGCGAGGCGCTGTGGGATGCCGAACCCAATCAGCCGATCGTGACGGGAGTGCGCGATGACATTCGCGAGGTGCTGATCACCGATTCACTCGACGGCGATCCCGATTCCAAAATGGACTCGCCCGAGCCGAGCGCATGGCCGTTCTGGGCTGCGATTGCCATCACCGGCCTCTTCGTCGGTTCGGTGTTCAGCGCGAACTCGGTAGAGTACACATCGATTCCCGTAATCATCACCCTCATCGGCTGGTACTGGCCCAAGTGGCGCGAGACACGCCAGAGAAAGGCGACCGAAGTATGGAGCGACTAAGCGAACGCCCTGCGCTCGACGTCTCCGCTCTGCCGACCGTTGTCTTCGGCTCGCGCAATCCGGTGTGGCTGGGGACCATCTTCTTCATGCTCATCGAAGGCTCGATGATCGCGATGGTCTGGGCCTGCTACTTCTACTACCGCACGCGATCGAGCGAGTGGCCCCCGGGAGTGCTTCCGCCGAATCTGACGTGGGGAGTGGCGAACGGCATCGTCTTCATCCTGAGCCTCGCTCCTGCTTGGTTGATTCGCCGCAAAGCTCGCGCCGGGGACGTGCTCGGCTGCCGCATCTGGCTCAGCGTTCTCGCGCTGTTTGGCCTGGTCAACATCATCCTGCGCGGTTTCGAGTTCGCGAATTTGAACTGCAAGTGGTCGGCGAATGCGTACGCCTCCACGATCTGGGTGCTGATGGGCGTGCACTCAGGCCACTTACTAACTGACTTCATCGAGACGGTTGTGCTCGCAGTGCTTGCGTTCACTGATCGCGTGGACGGAACGCGCTTCACCGACTTCGACGAGAACTCGATGTACTGGTACTTCGTCGTGGGCATTGCGCTGGTGACTTATTTCGTGGTGTATGGGGCTTCGAGGTTGTTTTGATGAGGGCAGCTTCATTGTCGGACTGGAGAGGGCACGGCCTTGGCCGTGCGCGAACGGCCGTGACTCCTTTTTTGGGAAGCACGACTGCCCTGTCCTGTCATCCTGAAGCGCATCTTTTGCGCGAAGGAACTCCCGAAATGCTTCAGTCTGAAATGCACTCCCCAGGCTATTCGGTCAACAGCGTTGAGATGCATGGTGGAGGAGCCAAGCCGGCGGCAATCAAGTCCGAAACATCTCGGGAGATCCTTCGCGCAGAAGATGCGCTTCAGGATGACAGGCCCAGAGGGCGGGGTCCTGATTCGGAATTGGGCGGGTGGTCGAGTGCGCGGAGCAGCCATGACTGAGACCCAGCCGATCGTCGACACGCCGCGTCTCGAATTCGCCGTCTGGTGGGGGGTAGCCGCCGGTCCGGTGGCATGGGCCTTCGACTTGGGATTCAGCTACGCAGTCGCGTCTCACGCATGCTCGACCGGACATTTCTACGTGCTGCACATCATCTCGCTCATCTGCTTCATCGTGGCCCTGACTGGATTCGTGCTGGCATTCGGCACACAACGGAAGATGCCGGAGCGGGCCGACAAGCAGGGACATGCGCCGCGCGATCGCGCGTTCTTTCTTTCGCTGGTTGGAATCACCATGAGTTTGTTTTTTGCCGTGATCATCATCGCCGGAGCGGTGCCGCGATGGATCTTGAGTCCGTGTTCCTGAAATGAGACGGCTGCGCACAACTCGAATCATCTGGCTTGGAGCGCTGCTGTGTGTCGCGGCAGTTCCGCTTTGGGCGCACGAAAACGATGCACACGCAGCAGCCACGACGTGGACGTGGGAGCCATCGGTCGTAATTCCCATTTTTGTATCCGCAGCGTTGTACGCGATTGGGTATGCGCGAATGCGCCGACGAGCAGGCGCACGTCTCCTGACGTGGCCGTTTGTTTCTTGTTTCGCGGGAATCCTCGCGCTCATCATTGCGCTGGATTCTCCTGTGCATCTTGTAGGTGAGCAGTTGTTCTGGGTACACATGACGCAGCACGAGCTGCTCATGCTGATCGCTGCTCCGCTTCTCGTAATGGGAAGACCGCTGGTACCGTTCTTGTGGGCGCTGCCGCAGTCCCGGCGCGAGGGCCTTGGGAAACTCTCGAAGACAAAAGCGTGGCGCGGCACCTGGATCGCGATTTCTTCTGCCGGAGCAGCGTGGATCATTCACGCCCTGGCGCTGTGGATATGGCATGCTCCTTCGCTGTTTGAAGCGGCCTTGCACAACGAAGCCGTTCATGCGGTACAGCATTTGTGCTTCCTCGGCAGCGCACTCCTGTTTTGGTGGACCTTGATTCATGGACGTCATGGAAGGCTCGGGTACGGAGCCGCGGTCGTGTACGTCTTCACGACGGCGGCGCACAACAGCATCCTCGGCGCGCTGCTGACATTTGCTCCTCGAGCCTGGTATCCCACGTATGTCAGCACGGCGCAGAACTGGTCGCTCACGCCGCTACAAGATCAGCAGCTTGGCGGACTGATTATGTGGGTGCCTGCCGGAGTCGTTTTGCTGGTTGTGGGACTCGCGCTGTTTGCCGCGTGGCTGGGCGAATCGCAGCGCCGCTTCGAATACACGCGCATGGCTGCGCTCATGAAGTCTGCCAAAGGAGCTGCTCATGCGCGCTAAAACCGTCCAGACGTTCGTCTCGATTGTCGTCGTCATTCTGGTGGCGCTGTTGTTCAGCGCGTGGGCACGCCAGGGAAAGACGAGGACATACGCGAGGGCGGCGAAGATGCTGCACGGCAACCCGGCGCTCGGTCCAGACAAGATTCGCAAGTATGGCTGCTATACCTGCCACACGATTCCGGGCGTCGCCGGAGCGAACGGTCTGGTCGGCCCTCCCCTTTCGGGAATTTACGAGCGGGTGTTCATCGCCGGTGAGGTGCCGAACACGCCCGAGAACATCACGCGGTGGATTCAGCATCCGCACTCGATCGAGCCGAACACAGTAATGCCCGAAATGGGAGTGACGGATCAGGATAGCCGGGACATTGCGGCGTATTTGTACACGGTGCGGTGAACGTCTTGGTTCTTGGTGGAAGCCCTTGGCTTTAGCCAAGGGTGAGCACGGCTGAGAAGCCGTGCGAATGTCGAGGGCGAAGTATCACTTTGCGCTTTAGCGCAGGCGCACGCGCGAAGCGCGCGTGCGTGGGCCGGAGCTAAAGCGCGATTGAATGGCGCTCGTTGAGATACGGCTAAAGCCTTGCCCCTGACTAAACAGGCTGCGGAAAATGCGGTTGCGACCAAGTAACGGAACCGGCGCCAGACGGTGGGGTAGCTGCGTGTGTTGCGGCTGCGTTTCTGCGCAAATGCCAGCAGTATCGCTGCATTCGGACTTCGCCTTTCGGCGACCTCCGACCCCCCGGCTACCGCCGGCGGTTCTGTTTTGCATTTTCCGCCGCGTGTAAAGTTCGGGGTTCCACCCAAAGCAAGTGGACGAATCAGTGGCAGCAATATGCGGCGGAACGTAGGACCAATTCCGGATTGGAACTGTTGAATCTGTCGAAGCCCAGGAGAGAGTTTATGAGACTGAGCGACATGGTCGTAAAACCATTCATCTTCCCCCTGTCAATTTGCATTCTCGCCCCGTTGAGCTTTGCCCAGGGCACCGACTGCTCCAAGGTCCCTGACTACAACAAGCTCAAGACCACGCTGACGCAGGTCGTGAAGGAAGGCAAGGACGCGAACGGCGGCATGGGAAATCAGGAGTGGGCAGCGGTGGTGAATCGCGATGGCACGGTGTGCGCTGTAGTCTTCAGCGGTCCGGATCGCTCCAAAGAATGGCCGGGAAGCCGGCTCATTGCTGCGGAGAAAGCGAACACCGCGAATGCGCTCAGCCTCGATGACTTCGCTCTCTCCAGTGGAAATCTGTACTCGGGAGCGCAGCCTGGCGGCAGCCTCTACGGTCTCGCGATGCTGGGTCCAAATCCGACGGCAGCATTCGCCGGTCCGCCAACCAAATTTGGCCAGACGGATGACCCGATGGTCGGCAAAGCTATCGGCGGCGTGATCGTCTTCGGCGGAGGTCTGCCGCTCTACACGCACGACGGCAAACTCGTCGGCGGACTCGGCGTGAGCGGCGACACTTCTTGCACCGATCACGTGATTGCGTGGAAGGTACGCAACAAGCTCGGACTCGACGCCGTTCCGATGGGCGTTGCGCCGGGCCAGAGCGATAACTTGATCTTCGACATCCAGAACGGAGTAAGCGCGAGCGGCTTTGGTCATCCGACGTGCAAGGGCGGAAAGCCGGCCGAGGAGATCATCAAAAAATTGACCGACACGATGCCAAGCGGTCCGAAGAAGTGACTGAAGCTGCGGAGCCGCGAAGCAAAGGATGATCTGCTCCAGAGCAGACTGGAGCAGTAGGCGGTGCCGGCCGGCCTGACAATTTCTTGCACCGAAGGAACGCCCCTGCAGCATCTAATGTAGTTACGGCGAGCCAGTTCACTCTTCCCAAATCAGGAATAAGCGAATGAGACGATCTCCGAATATTTCGCTATTATTGCCTTTTGGTTTCGCTGTTCTGATGGAAATTGCTGAATGACGGTGCTACTTCAAGTACTTGATTCAGAGCCGTTTGTTTGAACTGCCGGTCGTTTCTCCCTCACGTTTTCGTATGTTTTCGCTGTTTATTACGCTGTTAGCAGCGAAACAGGGGATGCGGTCGCAATGCACCGGCTGCTACGGACACGGCGATTGGTAGAATATCTCTCCATGGCTGAACCTACCGCAGAAGAACTTAAGGCGCGAATTGCAGAGCTGGAGCAAAAGCTGGCGTCGCGCAAGACCGGAAAACTGGAATTTCGCGTGAGCGAAAAAGGTGGCGTGAGCGTGTACGGACTCGGGCGCTTTCCTGTCACGCTCTATTACGAGCAGTGGATGCGACTGCTCGGTCAAATCGACGAGTTGCGCGCTTTCATCGACGAAAACAAATCGCGGCTCAAGACCAAAGATGCCGAGTAGCTTGGGCGAGTATCGTCGGCATCAATTGTTTCTGACGCGTATTGTCACTGGTTCGGCCGCGTCTAAACGCTTTCTTTAACAAAACTTAACCTCAGTTCCTCCCCCATTTGTTACTACTTTTCTTTCGGCGTACTCGTCTAATCAGATAGTGGAAAGGCGAGAGTCGCTGCCGATGAGAGCGACGCACGCCAGCACCTGCCGCGATTCTCTTCCGAGAGTTTCCGACCCTTCAGCCAGGAATCGTCATGCGCTGAGATGCTGTAAATTAGAGGGTTCGACTCGGGTGCCGGAGCCGAACCTATGCATATGGCGCAAGACCTTACCGAACAAGACTTCCACCAGCCGGAGTTGGTGCCGCCTCCGCCGGAGCGCCGCACCAGCAGCAAAGCCGTGATCTGGGTGATTGTGATTTTTGCGCTCATCGTGCTCGGCGCGCTCGGTTTGCGGACACTTTCGAAATCCCATGGTGAGCAGGCCCAGGCGCAGGGACGTGGCGGCGGTGGACGTCGGGGAGGGGGAGCCGATGCAAATCGCGCGGTTCCAGTTTCGGCAGCGCCGGCCCAGCAGCGCGACGTGCCGGTTTACTTCGAAGGACTTGGGAACGTTCAGGCGTACTACACGGTTACGATTCATAGCCGCGTCGATGGCCAATTAATGGCGGTGAATTTTCGCGAGGGCCAGCAGGTTCAAAAAGGACAAGAGCTTGCGCTGATCGATCCGCGTCCTTACGAGGTACAAGTCTCGCAGGCCGAAGCCACGAAGTATAAAGACCAGGCGAACCTTGAGAACGCGCAGCGCGACCTGCAGCGCTACGCCGATCTTTACAAGCAGGGGGTAATCGCGCAGCAGCAGTACAACACACAGCAGTCTGTGGTGGCGCAGCAAGAAGGACTGGTTCGGGCTGACGACGCCCAAATCAATAATGCGAAGCTGAACCTCACGTACTGCCATATCAAGTCGCCGATCGACGGGAGGGTTGGATTGCGTTTGGTCGATCCCGGCAATATGGTGCATGCCTCTGACCAAAATGGCCTGCTCGTCATCACCGAGCTGCAACCGATTGCGGTGCTCTTTACTCTCCCCGAAGACAATCTGCGGGATGTGCTTCAACACATGCGCACCAGCCGTCTCGAAGTGCAGGCCTGGAATCGCGATGACACGCAGCAGATCGCTGATGGTCGGCTGGAGACGATCGACAATCAAATTGACCCGAATACCGGAACGTTTCGCCTTAAAGCTGTCTTCGACAATCGTGATAACGCGCTGTATCCCAACCAGTTTGTGAACGCGCGTTTACAGGTGTACGTGCGCAAAAGCGCAATCACGATTCCAGCGGTTGCGGTGCAGCGTGGATCGCAAGGGACATACGTGTATGTCATCAAGCAGGACAAGACGGTGGAGTCGCGCAACATCAAGATTGCGTTGAGCGAGGGCACAGTTTCTGTGATCGATTCGGGAGTCAAACCCGGCGAACTCGTGATCACCGATGGACAAGAGAGATTGCAACCCGGCAACAAAGTTGAGGTGGAACGCACGGGTCCTCCAGGGAAGATCAATCCTCCCGATCAGGTTATGGGCGCAAGTAGCGCTAGCTGAGCATGAATCCGTCTCGCATCTTCATTCTGCGGCCAGTAGCTACATCGCTGCTGATGGTCGGCATCATGCTCGCTGGTATCGTTGCTTACCGTCAGCTTCCCGTTTCGGCACTCCCGCAAGTTGATTATCCAACTATCCAGATTCTGACCTTTTATCCCGGCGCCAGTCCGGATGTGATGACTTCGTCCGTGACTGCTCCCATGGAGCGCCAGTTCGGCGAAATTCCAGGACTGAATCAGATGACCTCCACCAGTTCGTATGGTGGATCGCTCATCACCCTGCAGTTCAACCTAGAACAGAACATCGATGTCGCCGAGCAGGAAGTCCAGGCTGCCATCAACGCGTCAGGCACTTATTTGCCGCGTGATCTGCCCAATCCGCCGATTTACAGCAAAGTGAATCCCGCGGACACGCCGATCCTTACCCTTGCGCTCACTTCGAAAGAACTGCCTCTGAGCAAGGTGCAGGATTTGGCCGACACAACTCTGGCGCAGAAAATCTCGCAGCTTCCCGGAGTCGGACTAGTAACTCTCAGCGGCGGACAGAAGCCCGCTGTGCGGATTCAAGCGAACCCAACGGCACTGGCGTCGTATGGTCTGAGCCTCGAAGATCTGCGCAGTGGACTTGCGGCAGCGAACACAAATCAGGCAAAAGGCAATCTGCAGGGGCCGCATCAGTCCTTCAGCATCGGAGCGAACGACCAGATCTACTCCGGCGCGGATTACAAACCGATCATCATCGCTTACCGCAACGGAGCTCCGGTTCGCGTGCAGGATGTCGCGAACGTGGTAGACGGAGTCGAGAACGACCAGCAGGCCGCGTGGATGAACAAGACACCTGCGGTCATCATGAACGTTCAGCGCCAGCCGGGTGCGAACATCATCAGCGTCGTCGACCGCATCAACGCCTTGCTGCCGCAACTCAAGGCAACGCTGCCGCCGTCGGTCACTGTAAGTCCGCTTACCGATCGCACGATCACGATTCGCGCTTCGGTGAAAGACGTTGAATTCGAGCTGATGCTGACCGTCGTTCTCGTCGTGCTGGTGATTTTCATCTTCCTGCGTCACGTCGCCGCGACGATCATCCCCAGCGTTGCCGTGCCGCTTTCGATCGTGGGTACGTTTGGTGTGATGTACCTGCTTGGGTACTCGCTCGATAACTTGTCACTGATGGCGCTGACCATCTCGACCGGATTTGTCGTCGACGACGCGATCGTCATGATTGAGAACATCAACCGCTTCATTGAGGAGGGCCATCCTCCTCTGGAAGCGGCGCTGATGGGCTCGAAGCAGATTGGTTTCACCATCGTATCGCTGACGGTATCGCTCATTGCCGTTCTGATTCCACTACTCTTCATGGGAGATATTGTCGGCAGACTCTTTCGCGAGTTTGCAGTGACGCTCAGTGTCACGATCCTGGTGTCAGCATTTGTGTCCCTTACGCTGACGCCCATGATGTCGGCCCGTCTTCTGAAGAAGAGCGACACGGCGCATGAAGGCTGGTTTTATCGAACATCGGAGCGGTGGTTCAATCGCGTGATCGAGGAATATGGGCGAACCCTGCGCTTTGTGCTTCGCCACCAGACGGAGACGCTGTTTGTCACCGTTGGAACTCTGGTTCTTACGCTGTTTCTCTTTTATGTGGTGCCGAAAGGGTTCTTTCCCGTACAGGACACAGGTGTGATCCTGGGTATCACCGAGGCGCCGGAAAGCACGTCTTTCCAGGCTATGACAGCGCGCCAGCAGCAGGTCGCGGACGTAGTGTTGAAGGATCCCGACGTTGAGAGCCTGTCATCATTTATCGGGGTTGACGGCACCAACATGACGCCCAATGTCGGACGCATTCAGATCAATCTCAAGGGCCGCGAGAATCGGAAGTCAAGCGCCGACGAAATCATTCGTCGATTGCAGCCCAAGGTGAGTCAGGTATCCGGCATTACTCTGTACATGCAGCCGGTGCAGGACATCACCGTCGAGAATCGCGTCAGCCGCACGCAGTATCAGTACACGCTGGAGGACGCCAACGCCAAGGAACTCGCCGATTACGTTCCCAAACTGGTACAGAAGCTGCAGTCCGTGCCTGAGTTGCGCGATGTGGCGAGCGACCAGGGTTCCGGAAGTTTAGAGGCTGATCTGGTCGTAGATCGCGACACCGCATCGCGACTCGGCGTCACGCCGCAGATGATCGACGACACGCTATATGACGCTTTCGGACAGCGGCTGATCTCGACGATCTTCACGCAATTGAATCAATACCATGTTGTCCTGGAGATTGCTCCCGATCAGCAGGTCCATCCAGACGATTTGAAGCGTATCTATGTGCACTCCTCCCCCGGAGGAGCTCCGGCCGCAGCGAGTGGAGGCGGCACGGGACTGCCAACGGTGGGAGCGGCGGCCAGCTCGAGCACCACTACCGCCTCGGCGTCGTCGGGAGCCGTTCAAGGCACAACCGGTTCCGGTATTGCCGCAGTGCCGAGTGTTGCATCCGGAAGATCGCAGATCGTTCCCCTCAGCGCCTTTGCCCGAATTGAAACCAACACGACTCCGGTAGCGATCTATCACCAGGGACAGTTCCCAGTGGCGACGATCTCGTTTAATCTGGCTCCTGGATCTTCGCTGGGCGCAGCTACCAAAGCGATCGATGCTGCAAGCGCGGAGATTGGAATTCCCGCCAGCGTGCACGCCAGCTTCCAGGGAACCGCGGCCGTATTCCGCAGCTCTCTCGCGAATGAGCCCTATCTTGTTCTTGCTGCACTTATCACTGTCTACATCGTGCTCGGAGTTCTGTACGAGAGTTACATCCATCCGGTAACGATTCTCTCTACCTTGCCTTCTGCAGGCGTGGGCGCGATTCTGGCGTTGCTGCTCTTCCACATGGAGTTCGGGGTGGTGGCATTGATAGGAATCATTCTGCTGATTGGCATCGTGCAGAAGAACGCCATCATGATGATCGACTTCGCGCTGGAAGCGCAAAGAGAAGGTGGCAAGCCGCCGGAAGAGGCCATATATCAGGCTTGTCTGCTGCGCTTCCGCCCAATCTTGATGACGACGTTTGCCGCGCTATTTGGCGGATTGCCACTTGCGTTAGGCAGCGGTACCGGTTCGGAACTGCGTCACCCCCTCGGAGTGACGATCGTCGGCGGTCTGCTGGTAAGCCAGGTGCTTACGCTGTACACGACTCCGGTTGTCTATCTTTACTTTGATCGGCTGGCGCATAAGTTCAGTCGTTTCCGAATTGGGAATCCAGTGGAGGAGCCAGCCGGGGCAGATTGATTTGGAGGCAAGCAATAGGCAATAAGCAATAGGCAATTCGCAATCACAATAGGTACGTCTCCTTATGAAAGAACAGCCGATTGCCTATCGCTTACTGCCTATTGCCGCAGTTCAACATGAGTATCTCGACTCCATTCATCAAGCGACCCGTCGGCACATCGCTGCTGAGCATCGCGGTGTTGCTGGCTGGAGCGTTGGCCTACACCAAGTTGCCGGTGGCGCCTCTTCCGGAAGTCGAGTTTCCAACTATCTCAGTTAACGCGGGACTCCCGGGAGCGAGTCCGGAGACGATGGCTTCTGCCGTCGCAACGCCGCTGGAGCGCCAGTTCGGACGCATCGCCGGGGTCACTCAGATGACTTCGTCCAGCGGACTCGGATCGACGAACATCACCCTGCAATTCGATCTGAATCGCGATATTGACGCTGCCGGCCGCGACGTGCAGGCTGCAATCAATGCCGCTCGCGGACAATTGCCGGCAAATCTGCCCAGCAATCCACGCTGGCGCAAAGTGAATCCAGCCGATGCGCCAATTCTGATCATGGCGCTTACGTCGGCGGTCATGACGCGACAACAGATGTACGACATTGCCGACACCATCCTCGCGCAAAAGCTCTCTCAGATCGAAGGCATCGGGAACGTGTTCGTGGGAGGGAGTTCGCATCCCGCGGTTCGCGTCGAAATCAACCCACTGCTGCTGAGTAAGCTCAACGTCGGCATCGATGCGGTGCGCTCGGCAATCAACTCTGCCAATGCTCATTCTGCGAAGGGAGAAGTTTCAGGCGCAGGCGATACCTATCTGATCAACACCAATGATCAGTTATTTAAGGCCGACCAGTATCAAAATCTGATCGTCACCTCCCGAAATGGGACGCCAGTCTTTCTGCACGAAGTCGCCGACGTGGAGGATTCGGTTGAGGATACGCATAACGCTGGTTTGGCGAATGGACAACCCGCGGTACTGCTGGTGATCTTTCGCCAGCCCGGAGCCAATATCATCGGCGCCGTCGACCGCGTGCGTGAGGTGATGCCGCAGTTGCAGGCGTCCATTCCTCCCACGATCAAGCTTCAAGTGGTGATGGATCGCACCACCACCATTCGTGCCTCGGTAACCGACGTCCAATGGACGCTCGCCATATCAGTCGTGCTGGTGATCCTGGTTGTATTCGCGTTCCTGCGGAGTGGGTGGGCAACGATCATTCCCAGCGTTGCAGTTCCGCTCTCGCTCATCGGCACCTTTGGTGTGATGTACATGGCGGGCTACACGCTCGATAACCTCTCGCTGATGGCGCTGACGATCTCTACCGGATTTGTTGTAGACGACGCCATTGTGGTGATCGAGAACATCACGCGACATCTGGAAGCCGGAATGAAGCCCATGCCGGCGGCCCTTCTTGGGGCTCGTGAGATCGGCTTCACTGTGCTCTCGATGAGCACGTCTCTGATTGCGGTTTTCATTCCCATTTTGGCGATGGGAGGAATCGTCGGCAGACTGTTTCGCGAGTTCGCCGTCACCCTGAGTACGGCCGTCGCGCTGTCGCTCGTGATATCACTGACCACCACACCAATGATGTGCGCCAAGTTCCTGCGGTCGGAACACGGACGCAAGCATGGCCGCGTCTACAATGCAGGCGAGCGGGCCTTCAATTGGCTGCTGGGAACCTACCGCAACTCGCTGGAGTGGGTGCTCGACCATCAGCCTCTCGTGTTGCTGATCACGCTCATGACCATCGGCTTGAGCGTCTATCTCTACTGGATCATCCCTAAAGGATTTTTCCCGCAGCAGGACACGGGGCGCATTTCGGGCGGCATTCTGGCCCAGCAGGACGTCTCCTTTGACGCGATGACGGTGAAGCTGCAAACGCTCAACGATATCGTGTTAAAAGATCCTGCCATTGATACGGCGATCAGTTTCACTGGTGGCAGAGGTGGCCTGAATTCCGCCAGCATGTTCATCCAGTTGAAGCCACTGGGGCAGGGACGGAAAGAATCTGCGTTTGACATCGTGAATCGGCTTCGTCCGAAGCTCTCGCACATTCCCGGCGCGCAGCTTTTCATGGTTCCCGTGCAGGACGTGAACGTCGGCGGACGTCAGAGCAATTCCCAATTCCAGTACACGCTGCAAGGTGACAACCTGCAGGACTTGCTCACTTGGGCACCTCGCCTTTACGAGAAGATGCGAAGAATGCCCGAACTGCGCGATGTATCGAGCGATCAGCAGAATCATGGCCTGGAAGCAACCGTGGTCATTGATCGTGATACCGCTTCTCGACTGGGAGTTTCGCCGACAGCGATCGACAGTACGCTCTATTCTGCTTTTGGTCAGCGGCAAGTCTCGGTCATGTACCAGGACCAGAACCAATACCACGTCGTTATGGAAGTGGATCCCCGCTTTAGCGAAAGTCCGGATTCGTTGAAGAATATTTACGTCCACTCCTCCCGTGGAATGGAGGTCCCGCTCAGCGCGTTCGCGCACTTCCAGATGTCGGAGACTGCGATTTCAGTCGCGCATCAGGGACAATTTCCTGCGATCACAATTTCGTTCAACCTGGCCCCGAACGTCTCGCTTGGACAGGCGGTGGATGCGCTCGCCGCTGTCGAAGGCCAGATGGGCATGCCGAGCACCGTGCATGGCGGATTCCAGGGTACTGCGCAGGCATTTCAGGATTCGCTTTCGAGCGAACCAATTCTCATCATCACTGCTCTGGCCGCTGTCTATATCGTCTTGGGAATGTTGTATGAGAGCGTCGTACATCCGGTGACGATTCTCTCCACTTTGCCGTCGGCGGGCGTTGGTGCGCTGATCTTTCTGTTATTGACCAATACGGAGTTCACGGTGATTGCCATGATTGGCATCATTCTGCTGATCGGCATCGTGAAGAAGAACGCCATCATGATGATCGACTTCGCTCTGCAGACGGAACGTGAAGGCGGCCGAACGCCCGAGCAAGCGATCCGAGAAGCCTGCCTGCTCCGCTTCCGCCCCATCATGATGACCACCATGGCGGCAATGTTCGGCGCATTGCCACTTGCGATCGGTACCGGAACGGGAAGCGAGCTGCGACGGCCACTCGGTATCGCCATCGTTGGGGGATTGCTCGTAAGCCAGATGCTCACGTTGTTCACCACTCCGGTGGTCTACCTCTACCTTGACCGGTTCCGTCTGCGCTTCTCACGTAGAGCGGCGATGCGTCATCGCCCAGTCCAGCCTGCGACTGGAGACTAGATCAGCACTCTACCCGTTCGCATGCCAATGCTGACAGCTTCGGTACGAGAGCCGGCCCCGAGTTTTCCCAAAATAGAGCTGATGTGAAATTTGACGGTATGCGTCGAGATGCCAAGACGAACAGCAATCTCTTTATTGCCTAATCCATCGGCCATCATTGACAAGACTTGCTGCTCCCGATCAGTGAGTTCCTCTGCTGCGTTCTCTGCGGTGATAGAACGGCGTTTCTGTTGGATGAAGGATGGATGTACCACTTGCAAGCCGGAGCGAACGGCTTCAAGTGCGGAACGGAATTGCGCTAACTCGATTTCAATCGGCAGGATTGCGGAGATGCCTGCCTGCAGTAGTCGCGAGATGGGCTGGATTGAATCGGCGTCCTTGACGCAAACAATGCAGATAGCGCTCTGCCGAGTTAAAACGGTCAGGGCTTCAGTGGACTCAGGTAATGTGAAATGCGCATCGATGCCATACAAAACAACATCATGCTTCGAAGATTCCGGCATGACTTGCATGCCGGCACTCCGAGCGAGTTGCTCCAATTTGTGCCGAACCGCCGAGGACCCCGCACCAATCACAACCGAAACTGCGCGATCCCGCAACTTAGGACCGGCTCCTCGCAGCGAGTTGTCGGCGAAAATAGTTGCCATGTTGCACGGTTAGATGTTTCAGTTTCTTGGTCGGTCGGACAATTTCACTTTGACTGACGCGAGCTGCCCCCCACGAACGTATTCAACGTCCACGGAATCTCCCCGCTTGGTTATCGAAAGCGCCCGCTGGATCTCCTCGATGCCCTGAACGGGAGCGCCGGCTATTCCGACAACAACATCGCCAAGGGTTATTCCCGCGTCGGCACTAGGACTTGACGCTTCCACCTGCATCACCATCAGCGCTGTTTCCGACTGCAGGTTGAACCTCGTTTTGAGTTCCGGTGGGATTGCGATTGGCTGCATCGCCAAGCCAAGATAGGGGCGGAAGACCCCACCGTGTTGCAGGATTTCGTTGACCACGCGATCAACCGTGGTGTTCGGAACGGTGATGGCTGCTGAGCGCGCCAGAGCCGAAGTGTTCATCCCCAGCACTCGAGCGCGCGAGTCGACAAGAGCGCTTCCCGACTGGCCACGATAGAGCGTTACATCCGGACGCAACAGCCTGTCCACCCGACCTCCGCGCCAGGTCTGCCATGAATCTCCGAGGCGCGCGATGATGCCCGCGCTCGCAGACAAGTCCCCCAGCGTGGAGCGTCCGATCGCTAGAACCACTTGCCCTACGCGTATCTCGTCGGCATTCGCGAATTGACTCGTCGTGGAAGTCGAACCCTCAACGCGAAGTACCGCCAGATCAGTTCCTGGATCTCGCCCAGCTAACGAGGCCTTCTTGCTCGATTTGTCCCATAAGACAACCTCGTACTCTCCGATGCGGCGGAGCACATAACTTGCCGTTACGACAATTCCTGAGCGCCAGAGAATCCCGCTCACCGCGATTCGTCCGCCACCACCATGCACAGCGACCACAAACTTGCTCGCCTGCTCAGCTACTTCCGCGAACTGTCCTGAAAGCGTGTCCCACTGGGCCTGAACTGCTATTGCCATTTTTTCTTCTCCACTACCTTGATGGGCATTATTGGCGTGGAGCCCGCGACGCCGCATCAGCCAGATGGGCAGGATGCTTTGCGAGGAATGGAACAAAACGTACAATCAACGCGTAATAAACAGCAGGAGGCGTGCGATGTTCACCATGCTTGCGTTTCTGTGCGGAGTGGCAATGTACTTTCTGCCGGCGATCGTCGCGCATCAGCGTCGGCACGTGAGTTCAGGCGCTATTTTCCTGTGGAACTTCTTTTTGGGCTGGTCGATCATCGGTTGGATCGTCTGCTTTGCCTGGGCGTGCACTGGGGATACGCGCAGGGAAATTGTGATCCTTCCGCCAGCTTATCGTCGCTGAGCTTCGGCAGGGCTGGGCTTTGCAGGTTCAGGATGTGAACTGGATTGAGCTCTTGCTAATGGCAACATTCGACCGTCCTTTAGCCGGAAATGCTCGCCTCGCCACGTAATCGAACTGCCGGCGTAACTCCAGATCCAGATTGCTAATGCAAGCAAGTCCCGCAGCGGCACCAGCCAGAAGTCCCGAAATAGGAAGCGATCCCGTAGCGTCAGCAATCCCGTACTAAATGCGCATGCGGCTCGAGCAGCGAAAGCCGCCATCAGTAGAATCCACGACCACCACACGCCTGGACTGGCAAATACCAGCAAGATTGACCACGCGAATGGGTGCGTGAGCGCCAGACCAGCGTATCCCTCGGGGCGGGAGACGCGCATGGTGCGCGCCCAGCGGATCTGATGCTCCCAAAACTCACGGAATGAATACGGTGGAACTGAGGTTTCCACCACGACGGGAGCAAGTTCCACTTTGAAACCAGATTCGGCGATGCGCTTTCCCAATTGATAGTCGTCGGCGAGGTAGTCAACGACGGTCTCAAGGCCGCCGATCGTTTGCAAAGCTGTACGCCTCATGGCCAGAGTCGAACCCAGGCCGAACCGCAGTCCGTCTTCCATGAGCCATGCTGTGAGTACGCCGGCTGCAAAGTCTGTCGAAATGCCCAGAGCCTCCAGTCGCGAGCCCAGTGTCTTGCCGGGGATTCCGCGATAAAGGCAAGTTACCATTCCCACTTTGGACGAGGAGAAAGCTCCCATCACAGAGGTTAGATATTCGCTGGAAACATGAATGTCGCCATCATTCACGAGCACGTAATCGTATTTGGCTTCGCGTAGCAGGTGCATCAGATTGCTCACTTTGCGATTCGTGCCGAACACTTCGGAGCAAATCACGAGGCGAATGTCGCGGGCCGGGAATTCGGCGACGAGCCGTTGCACTAACGGAATTGCAGGATCTGCGCTGTCGTTCACTCCGAAAATGATCTGGTATTCACTGCCGTAGTCCTGCACGCAATGGCTGCGAAACGCTTCGTATGAGTCCTCATCCGCTCCCTTAACGGGTTTCAAAATGGAAACCGACGGGGCGAAGCCGCTTGGCAACTGTTTGCTTACCCATTGACGAAATTGCCGTGCGCTCCAAATGGAAACGAAGCAGAAGCCGACTCCGCACAGCGTGAGCACCGACAGCGCAGATTGGATTGCGAGCCGCAGCATTGCGTCTTCTAACTTCTATCTGTTCGCGCAACCCACGTCAAAAAAATCGGGCGGACTCTTGAGTCCGCCCAGTCGCTTGTCTGCTGTTCGTTTTTGCTGTCGCTTTTAGAACTTTCGGAGCTATCGCCCCATAATCCTGTTGAATTCGCGTCTCTGATCGGCAGTCAAAACGGCTACAAAGCTGTTCTTAGTCTGGCGCCTGATCTCGCGAGATCTCGCGCTCTTCTGCGCGTCGGTCGAATTCAAATCCTGGTGTAGAGCGGTCAGTTGCTTGTGCTCCTGCTGGAGCAGGCTCTGCAACTCAAATTTCTGTCCATCCGAGAGGTCGAGCTGTTCAGCGACCATCTCCAGGACGTTGCGCTGTCCCTGAATGACTGCGGGGCACCCGGTCTTCGTGGATGGCTGGCTGGGATATGAGATCGAAGCTTTCTCCGCCGCGCGTGCCGGCAAGCCGGACATCAGCGCCAATGCGCCTGCGGAAAATAGAATTGCGAGCCTTGGTCCCATTCACAGCCTCCACTTGCCTCAAACCCGCAAGCGGAACAACAGTTGCAGAGTAGCTGATTATCACCAGGATGCGAAGGTGACTTCGGTCACTTGCGGTTTGGAAGTTCAAATTGGCAGGCGGAGTTTCCACGCGGTATAGCTCATGACTTCCCGGAGCTTGAGGCGAATACGTTCCCATTGGCTGGGCAGGCGGGAGTCAGGTCGGGGTGAAGCATACACTGTGATTCCCTCTCGTCCGAGCATTTGCTTGACGCGGAACATGTGATAGCTGTCGCTCACTGCGAGACAAGTGTGAATTCCGTTCTCGCGGAAGATATTCGCGACGCGCACTGCGGATTCGCTGGTGTCGTTGCTTTGCGTCTCGGCGATGATGTTCCGATCTGGAACCCCGCGACTCACCAGGTAATCTCGCCCAACCCCACCTTCGGTGAAGTGTGGATCCTGCGCGCCACCGCCGGTGGTGACAATCAGCGGCGCCATGCCTTCACGAAACAAGGTGTAAGCGTGGTCCAGGCGCGCTCGATAGACAGGCGACGGACGGCCGGCGTATTCGGCGGCGCCGAAAACAACGATGGCGTCCGCTCTCTGAGATTCGTCCTTATTTGCCTGGCGATTAACGAACCAATAGACACCGCAAACCCAAATCACCGCAAACATGAAGAGAGCTGCAAGGATCCGGAACCACACGCTCGATTTAGTCGTGCTCGACATCAGGCCAGAGGATGGGCGAAATCTCATCCGCGGGAATTGCGCCATCGCGGATGATCTGCCACTGCATGGGATTGCCGCTTAGATCGACGATGGTGGTCGGTACGTCGCGCTGTGTGCGGCCGCCGTTGACGATGATGGAGATTCGATCGCCCATTTGTTCGCGGACACACTCCGCCGTGGTGCATTCAGACGCTCCCAGCAGGTTCGCCGAGGTTGCGGTAATGGGAAATCCAATCTCGCGAATGATGGCCACAGGAATCGGGGAGTCCGGCACGCGGAGAGCAACGTTGCCGGTGTTGGCCGTCACTTTTAACGGCAATCGCGAACTGGCCTTCACGATGATGGTCAGCGGTCCCGGCCAGTATTTCCTCGCAAGGTGATGGAATACATCTGGAGGATTGCGCGAAAGATCGGCTGCCTGATCGATGCTTTCGACCAGCAGCGAGAGCGGCTTGTGGCGCGAGCGGCTCTTGATCTCGTAAATGCGCTCCACGGCGCGAAGGTTCACCGGATCGGCGGCAAGGCCGTAGAAGGTGTCCGTCGGCATTCCCAGCACCAGGCCCTGGCGGATGCGTTCGGCAGCGTAACTTACT
Organism: Terriglobales bacterium; assembly: GCA_035764005.1. NCBI lineage: Bacteria > Pseudomonadati > Acidobacteriota > Terriglobia > Terriglobales > Terriglobales bacterium. Next base: position 18,617 of record DASTZZ010000055.1, on the reverse strand, counting down.
AGTTTTGGTTCCGGCTGGCTGCTGTTGATCTTCAGAAGTTCTGCCGGCAATTGTTCCTCTTATCGGCGCGAAGTAAGTGAAACGGGCGATGCTAAGCATAAATCATGCGAGCCGCATCGTCATCCGGAACTGCAAGTGGCGCAGAATACAATAATTTCAAGCCATGTCGGTATCCTCCCAAAGCGGGCAAAGACTGCGTCCGGTCTCCAGCCGGCAAAATGCGCTGGTCAAGAAGTTGCGCGAGGCTTTCGCGCAGGGAACCTCGAATGACGGCTTCTGTGCGGTCGAAGGAATCCGCCTGATCGAAGAGGCAATTCGCAGCCGCTTGAAAGTTCACGCGCTCTTCGTACGAGAGTCTGCGCAAGCGAGGGCTGAACGCATCCTTGATCAGCTCAGCAAGCACGCGGAAGCGCTGCTCCTTCCGAATGACGTTTTTGACAGCGCTGCAACGACTGAGCATCCGCAGGGCATCGCCGCACTCGTACAGATTCCTCGATTCGACCTCGAGGCCGCACTGGGTCCCAGTCCAGCATTGGTGATTGTGGCCGCCGGAATTCAGGACCCGGGAAATCTGGGGACGCTTGTCCGCTCAGCAGAGGCCTTTGGTGCTGGCTCAATGATTTCCATTGAAGGCACGGTGAGCCAGTGGAACACAAAGGTAATTCGTGCCTCCGCGGGCTCCGTTTTCCGGCTTCCCGTCATAAAGATATCCTCCGAGGATCTGACGGCCGAGTTGAAGTCTCGCGAGATCGCGGCACTTGCGCTGGTCGCGCCGCGATCGGCGCAAACCGCCGATCCGGATGGAAGCAGCCCGCAAAATGCACGCAGATTGCAGGACTCAGATCTCACGCGCTCTTGTGCATTGTTTATCGGCAATGAAGGAGCGGGTATTTCGCGAGAACTTTTCTCAGCTATCGACGAGTTCGTAGCCATTCCGCAAACTCGGGTGGAGTCGCTGAACGCCGGAGTTGCGGCCTCTGTTGCATTGTATGAAGCCCAGCGGCAACGGAGCGCGCGCAGATGAATCTGTTTTCTTCTTTGCCCGACCGTGAGACAGCGAAGAGCGCATCCACGCCGCTGGCCGAGCGCATGCGTCCGCGCACTTTGGACGAAGTGGTCGGCCAGGAGCATCTGCTCGCTCCCGGCAAGCCCCTGCGCCTACAGATTGAACGCGATGATCCTGGCTCCATCATCTTCTGGGGGCCTCCCGGAGTGGGAAAAACCACTCTTGCCCAAATCATCGCCAGAGTCACGAAAGCTGACTTCATCGAGTTTTCGGCCGTGCTGAGCGGAATTAAGGAAATCAAGCAAGTCATGGCCGATGCGGCCAAAGCTCGCGACTTCGGCACGCGGACCATTGTCTTCGTCGATGAAATTCATCGCTTCAACAAAGCCCAGCAGGATGCATTTCTTCCTCATGTCGAAAAAGGCAACATCCGTCTGATCGGTGCAACCACCGAGAATCCGTCATTCGAGATCATCTCGGCACTGCTCTCGCGCTCGCGCGTGTACACGCTAAAACCGCTGACGGAAGAACAAATAGTGTCGCTGCTGCGCCGAGCGTTGGCTGATCGCGAGCGTGGTCTCGGAGCCATGGACGTCGGCGCCGAAGATGACGCACTGGCAAAGGTCGCAGCCTACGCCAGCGGCGATGCGCGTTCCGCGTACAACGTCCTTGAGATCGCGGCGAAGTTAGCGCAGGACCATGCTGCGAAAGGTGCTAAGGCCGCCATCACTTCAGACATCATCACCGACGCGCTGCAAAAGCGCGTGCTCCTGTACGACAAGTCAGGGGAGGAGCACTACAACCTGATCTCAGCGCTGCACAAGAGCGTGCGCAACAGCGACGTGGACGCGTCGCTTTATTGGCTCGGGCGCATGCTCGCCTCCGGCGAAGATCCTCTGTACATCGCTCGCAGAGTTGTGCGAATGGCGGTCGAGGATATCGGCCTCGCATCTCCACAAGCCCTGAGCATCACGCTTGCAGCTCGCGATGCTTATGATTTTCTCGGCACGCCGGAAGGCGAGTTGGCGTTGGCGCAAGCCGTGGCTTATCTCGCGCTGGCTCCAAAATCGAATGCGATTTATACCGCCTTCGGAACTGTTACCGAGGACGTCGAAAAGACCGCCGCCGATTCTGTTCCTCTTCATCTCCGCAATGCGCCGACTGGATTGATGAAGGCCTTCGGCTACGGTCAGGGGTATCAGTATGCCCACGACTTGGAATCGAAAGTCGCCGACATGCAATGTCTTCCCGACAACCTCCGCGATCGCCGCTACTACCACCCGACCATGGAGGGCTTCGAACGCGAACTCAGCAAGCGCATGGAAGAAATCGCGCGAGCAAAGAGCGAAGCCGCAAAAGATCATAAAGAATCTGAATAACGCCAGAATTACGCGAGCGCCGAGGTTTTCGCGGTGTAGCCGGGGAACTAAAGTTGAGTGCAAGGCGTGAGTGAACGCGCTCTGTATAATTTTTCATTCGAAGCTGCTGGTGCAGAGGCGGCGGACCGTTCAGTCGGTAAGATCGCGGCTCGGGTCAGTCGGCATAACCGCCGACTGACGTCTAAGTTGCAGCAAAGCAGCAAAGCTGCTGGTTTGCAGCATCCAATAATGTCTGCGCGCGGCAGGCTCGGGTCGCTGACCCTGAACACGGATTGCGAGGACACGTGAGTTCTTCCGGCGTACACAAACAAAGGAAAAAGGACTCGACTGGCAAGGTTGCCGGCAAGAGGCCGAATGCTACGGCGTCGCCACCAAATGTGGTCAAGGAGCTTGAGCGGAGTCTCCGCGAGAGCGAGCAGCGCTTCAAAGTGATTACCGAGGCCATGCCCGTCATGGTCTGGATGTCCGGAACAGACAAGCTCTGCAACTACTTCAATAGAAGCTGGCTTGATTTCGTCGGTCGTACTCTAGAGCAGGAATACGGGAACGGCTGGACGGAGAACGTCCACCCAGACGATTTCGACCGATGCCTGCAGATCTACGTCAGCTCCTTCGATGCGCGTCAGCCATTTGAAATGCACTACCGGCTGCGGCATCACACCGGCGAATTCCGCTGGATTCTCGATCATGGCGTTCCTCGATTCGCGCCGGATGGGACCTTCGAGGGCTATCTGGGCGGATGTCTTGACATCCACGAGCAAAAGGAAGCGGCGGAAAAGATTAAAGCTGCTTTTCTCGTTTCGCAACGGCTGGCTGCGATCGTCGAGTCCTCAAACGACGCCATCGTGAGCAAAGACTTGAACGGCATCGTAACCAGTTGGAATCCAGCCGCAGAGAGGATTTTCGGCTATAGGCCCGAAGAGATGGTCGGGCATTCCATTCGTACGGTGATTCCCCCCGAGCTGCAAGAGGACGAAGACCGCATCCTCGCGTATATCGGACGGGGAGAACGGATCGAGCATTTCCAGACCGTACGGCTAACCAAGAGCGGCAAACGCATCGACGTTTCTCTCACCATCTCGCCGGTGAAAGACAACACAGGCCGCATCGTGGGAGCTGCGAAAATCGCCCGCGACATTACAGAACAGAAGAAGGCTGAGCACGCGTTACGAACTAGCGAGAAACTAGCGTCTGTTGGAAAGCTGGCTGCGACTGTGGCTCACGAAATTAACAATCCCCTGGAAGCTGTCACCAACCTTGTCTATCTGGCCAAAGACCGGGCAGTGCGCGACGATGTGCGCGAATTTCTTGCTGATGCGGAACGAGAGCTCGACCGCATCTCGCATATGACCAAGCAGACACTCGGCTTTTATCGCGACACCACGACGCCGAGCACTGTAAGCATCGGCGAGTTGCTGAATCCGCTCATCGCGGTCTTTGGATCTCGAAGCCGCAACAAGGGAGTTGAAATTTGTCCGGAAATTCTCGACGATTCCCATATCTACGCCGTTCCGGGTGAAATCCGCCAGCTCCTTGCAAACCTTCTAAGCAACAGTATGGACGCGGTACCGGCCGGGGGAAAGATTCGCATTCGAGTCTCCGGCCACAGCGATCATCCGGTCGAGCCCTTGACTGGAGTGCGGATCACCATCGCAGATTCCGGTCCAGGGATTCCCGCAGAAGATCGACAAAGGCTTTTCGAACCTTTCTTCACAACGAAGAAGGATGTTGGCACCGGTTTGGGCCTGTGGGTTTGCAAGAACATCGTGGACAAAAATCATGGATCGATTCGCGTGAGGAGCAGCACGGTACCCGGCAGGAGCTGGACCGTCTTTTCTGTGTTTCTGCCCTCGCTACCCGCCGAAGCTCCGGCGCTCAAACAGGCAGTCTGATCCTCGGTGCTCGTCCGCTTAAGCCGAAGGCCGACAGCCGTTTTTCGTCATCCGCCCATCCGTGTAGTCCGTGTCGGGTTTTCGCTCTTAGCGCGCGTCTCTATAATCCCACTGAATAGAGGTTGCATTCATGCTGTTGGCTCAACCCTGGTGGGTAAATCTGCTGATTCTCATTCCGGTTGTCTCCTTTTATTTTTGGCGGCGAGAAAGGCTTGCGATCGAGTGGAAGACGCTGGTTGCTGCCGCTGCGTTTGCGGCGGCATTTGGATTCGTTGAGGCTGCGTGCGTCGATTATCTGCGCGGCAACCTTCCCAGCCTACAGTCGTTTTCGATTCAGCCGAATGAGATTGCGAATCCTCAGGCGCTGCACGTCCTGCCCGACCGCCTGCTGAAGACCGAGACCTTCCGCGAAGCGGCCACCATCATCATGCTCGTCGCGGTGCCATTCATTGGCGCACGCAGGGCCAGAGAGCGATGGGCGCTGTTTCTATGGTGCTTCTCAATTTGGGACCTGATCTATTACGCTGGCCTGTGGGCGACGATCCATTGGCCGACCTCGCTGCGCAACATCGACGTGCTCTTCCTGATCCCGAGACCATGGTTCGCGGAGATCTGGTATCCAGTGCTGGTGAGCGGAGCCACCATATCAGCGGTGATTCTCGGGACCCAGCGAACCTCGGGGAGGCATTTACGAAAACATTTGCCAACTGAGCCCCGCCCGACTCTGCCAAGTTCACCGTTGGTCGGCGATGTGGTACGACAATCGATGATTGGTCGCCATTCTGATATGCTGGAGCTCAAGAACAGAAGCTCGCGGTAAACCGGACGCGCCGCTCCCTCCGGCCCCGAACCCTTAACCGTCCATGCTCTACTCGCCAGTCGTGTTCTCACGCAAGCCCACAGCAGGTGTTGGAGGAACGTGGGACCCCCGCGGCTACAAACGGTCTTCCCGCAGACGTGAGACGCTAAGCTAGCTCCAAGGATCTCCGCAGGCGCAGTCTCAAGTTGGGAATCCTGTGGTGTGGGACCGACTGGAAAATACCTGCTTTTTACAGAAAACGATGGAGTACACGTCTATACCTTCGATCCAGCCTCGGGGCATTCCCATTTAGCTGGTCCAATCGGGGCAGGCGAGATGAGTAATGTGCGATTTAGCGAGTCAGGCACTTTGCTGTTTGCCTCGAGCATTTCCGATAAGAGTGTCTGCGTATTTCTTTGGATGAACGGAGTTCTCACGTCAGCGCCAGGATCGTCGTATGGGGTCGCCGAACAGGCTGGAATGATGGCGTTAGTCGAATAATAGAAAGTAGTTGCCGAGATTACGAGTTGCGAACTCCTACTTCAAACTTCTGGACAGCGCCCGTGCGGTAGCGTCGCGAACTGAATTGGGAAGCACCTCCTCGCGGTGAAAGCGATCGTAGTAATCGGTATCGACGCGACACACCTGAAATCCAATTACTGTACGGAACGGCGCCGTGTATGCGGGAAAGCGTCCATAGCGCTGATAAATGTATTCGCAATAAGCAATGGTTGCGTCGACGGCCGCGCTCGATGGAGCAGCGATCTTTTCGGCGATCGATCCTGGGTTGCGCCAGGAACTTTGCTCTGTTCCATCTCGGTACGCTCCGGCGGGACCAAACTTAGTATCAACGAAGGCCTTGACCGCTTTACGCATCGAGGCATAATAGGGCGGGCAGAAGGGCTGCAGCAGAACGCGACTGCCGCGCTCCAAACCGAGCGGGAATGGTACCGCAATGTCCTTGCCGAACCAGCCAGCAAGGGTAGAGAACCACCGCGGAGCTCCTGCGTAACGTGTCGCCGGCAGCTTCGCCATGCGAAATTCCAAGGCCTGAAACCAGCTGAACTCGTGGCGAGCGAAGTTGGGAAAACCTCCGAGTCCGAGCGCTTCGGTCATGAGCGCGAGATTCTGAAGAACCATCCCGTGCTCGGTTGCCATGGATTCGAGCAAAGAGGTCTCCGCCATCTGAATGGTGGCGGTGCGTTCATCACCCGGAGCATCGTGAAGATGCCCGCCGTTACTGCGCGCGAACCGACCTATGCCCGCTGGCCGGAACCACGCACGTTCATCGCGCAGGAAGACTCCCATGCCTTCATCGAACAGCTCAAGAAATGCATTGATGGTGAGAGCAGTAGTCTCAATGATGGGCAAAAAATATGTCGTGCCTGGTGCATACAGTGACCAACGATTGATAGAAAAGTTGTATCCCGGTTCGAGCGGCGGAGCGATTCGATGGTTAGAGAGCTGAATCCGGCTGCGCCGATACAGCTCCGTCAACTCTCTGGCGCGCGCCATGCCCATGAGCTCCGAAAGTTCTGATATCGAGAAGTCCTGCGGCCGTTTGAGCAGCCACGTTCCGCTGTCGTTGATTACCACTACGGCTACGGAGTGAACAGCATCTGGGCTGGCAACCGTGCGCCCAAGTCGGCCGACCAGCATGCTGCCGCCTTGCGCCGGCCCATATGAGAGATCGGCCAGCGCGTATCCGGTGACACCGCACGCCGCGAATGCCAGTGCCGCTTCTTCGTCTTCGGTAAGAGGAATTGGTCGGTGCGGACTTTGGTATTCGAACGGCCCCAACGGGATCGTCATCCCGAGGCCGACCCTGCGAGAACGCCGGTTCAAGAGAGCGTCCAACAGCGTAGTCTCAAACGGATTCATTTGCAGGCCGTCGCAGCGCCCGCTCCTTCTTTGAGCAGCATGGCGATGTCAGGCCGCACCAAGCTGAGCGCTTTCGCGGCGTCATCATCGAGGACAAGGAGGCGCACGCGGCTCGCTGCGCGAATACAACAATCGACACTTGGCCGAGTGGTGTGACCCAGATAGCCACCCTGGGGCACGGAGCCAAGCCGCGTTTTGTTTTCAGAAATGATTTCGACATCTCCGGATTCAACGAGGTAGTGATACGGCCGAGTGTCGCCGACGGCGACAATGATCTGACCTGCCTCATACAGCAAATGGCCAACAGTTCCTCGTTCCACGATGCGGGGATTCACCACGTCTCTACCAAGGATCAATGTCCACCACCAGTCCGACATGAGTCGGACGCGACGCGTCCAACTCGGCACGAACATCGTGAGCACAATAAAGCGCCATCCGACCCAGGCGAAATATCCGTGCGCTTGGAGACCTTTCATATGCGCGATGGCGCAACGATGACCGAGCGTGCATGCCTCTCCCAGTCCATTGAATGAATATTTTTTTAACGGCTTGCTCGCGAGCACGCGAAGGATGTTTGTGCCGATGTTCTCGCCGGCCTTTTGCGCGTAGTGCGCCAGCGGAGGGCACGAGCCACCGTCCGGGTGGGGAACCGCCGCGCAATCGCCGCCCGCCCAAATGTTGTCTGCCTCCGGCACACGACAGAATTCATCGGTGACAAGCCGTCCGCGCTGATCCCGCCGGAACGGGAATTGTTCGAGCAAAGGCGACGACTTCATCCCCGTGCAGGTGATGATGGTATGTGTGGATATGCGCTTGTCGGCGCTGGTGACCGCTCCTTCAGTTGTCGCGGCATCAAGTCCGGTGTTGAGGTGAACCTCGACGCCGAGCCCCGCCACACGCTTCTCCGCGTAGCTCACGAGCTTGGGATAGCGCTTGCCCAATTCGGGAAGGATGCGCGCTCCGTGTTCCAATAACACCACGCGAAATTCTGTGGTCCGCAACTCGCGATAACGTCTGCGGGTGAGCCTGCGGAAGTAGTCGGCGAGATCGGTTGCGACTTCAACTCCCGCATAGTTTCCTCCGGCGATCACAAACGTCAACAGCCGCCGCCGTTCTTCCGGATCGGACTCGATAGCTGCCATCTCAAGCACCGTCAGGAGGTGATTGCGCAGCCGATAAGCATCAGCGAAGGTCTTAAGCGGAAAGGTATGTTCGGCGATGCCTGCATAGCGCGAGAAGTCTTCCACTGAACCGACGCCGACCACGAGGTGATCGTATGACAATGTATGAACCCGCCCGTCGAGCAGCCGCCGTGTGCGCACCTGCCGCGTCGCAACGTCTATGCTCTCGATTTCTGCATTGTGAAGGACAGCCGGAGCAATAACCTCTCGGACCGACGCGTTGATTTGCAGCGGATGGATCTTGCAGGTGAGCATCTCCGCGATCAGGCCATGCACGGTGGAATAGTTGTCGCGGCTGATCACGGTGAGATTGACCTTGCCCCGACGAATGGCAGGTCGCAGCGCGCGGGCGAGATGAATCGCTACCCATCCACCACCGAGACAGACGACGTGAGTTAATTCGCTCATTCCGATCCTCTGTGAATCTGCTCGCGAACAGATGGAGTGTCAGTTTGCTGGCGGACAGCGAGGCGTCGCGGTATGGGAAAATCGCCGGTCCTTCCTTTCAGTCCGCGATCGCTGAGCAGATGACGAAACGCCTTGGGTCCGGCAACTGTTGCCAATGCTTGTACGCGAGTGCTGAAGATTCGAGCCGTTTCGATCAACCATGTGGCAGGATGCACGATCGGTATCAGCCAGCGCCAGGCGGTCCGGGGATACCCGAGCGCTGATGCCCGTGTTTCGCCAATCAGCGTGCGCGACATCCCGTAACACAGCTTTACGCTGCACAGTCGTCCAACTTTGAAGTTGGACACGTATTCGAATGAGGTGTGCATCAGCGCATTCACGAGCGCACGTGAGTCTTCGTCCGGCATTGGCTCGAAATTGAACATCCGCTCGAGTAAAGTTCGCCCCTGCGACTCATCGCTCGCGAGAAGCTCCTGGTCTACACCGAGTAGATACCCGGCGTATCGCCACAAATGAACCAGTGCTTCACGCTCTGCGCGCGTGAAGCGATAGCCAAGCTGCGACAAACCATCGAGTACTCCAACGGAAAACATCAAATTTGTTCCCGCCATATGCCATTGATTAATTGGCGCGCCCCAGGCTTCGTATTGCCACGCGCCGGAATCGAGCAGCAGGCGTCGAACTTGCGCATGGATGAGACGAACGCGAACGCTCATGGTGAATCCTTGGGAAAATCGTGCCAGCCCGTCGCGCTGAGAGACCGCGAAAACGTAGCGGGTTGTGTCCTTCAACCGCTGCGAGGCGCGATGGACCAGCTCTCCAGACAACGCGAGTGGCTTGTTGCCCGCTGGCCAGCTGTAGATCAGTGGCAGAGAGAGCAGGGCAAGCGCGGCAAAGCCAAGCCTGCAGCGCAGGAACGTCGCGCCGCCAAGGTTGCAGCGCCCTACATCGATCCACTCCGGCGTGTGTTCGAGTTGTGCAAAGAGCCGACGCATCGACTCGGGCGCCTGCGGCACGGCTTCAATCCCTGAGGCAAGCGCCATCTCAAGGATCGCGCGCCACTGCTGTTCTGGTAAGCGCGCAAAATCGTCGACTACCGCTTCCGCCAGCCGATCGGTGCGCCACAGGAACCTAACGTCTCCGGAGTGGCTGGAGTTGGCCGTGGAGCGCATCGCATACAGGCCGGTGTATGCGGATGGAATCGAGTGCTCTGGTTGCGTCATTCGGTCAGGAAGTCAGGCCGACTTTATCACGCTACGATGCCCCGCGGGCTTAGCCTTCTCACATTCGCTAGTGCCAAAAGTGAGTCGAAGCCCTTGACCATTGGGCGATGCCTCAATGAGTGAATGCTCTACTCGGACTCTTGTCCTCACGCGAGCCCACACGGCAATTGGGGGAACGTGGGATCCCGCGCGGCTACAAACGGTCTTCCTGCAGACGTGAGCGATACCGCCGTGATAGCAAGAGGGTTGTGTCACGCGAAGCCATCTTTGGCTCTCACGGAAGCAAACCGCCCGCTTTATTGCGCACATCGTAACTGGAATGCCGAACCGGAAAAACAAAGTGATTCTGCTGATTGAACCAGAGCAGCGGTTATCGCCGTTGAAGCTCGTGTTGGAGACCGAGCACTACAACGTTCTCACGGCGGACAACATGACCAACCTGCGGCATCTCATTGAAAATTACCCGGTGAACGCAGTTATCGTGGACGCCGATGCAAAAAGCGAGCAGTACGACTGCGCGACGGCAGCAGAACAGATAAAGGCGATCCGTCGCGAAGTGCCTGTGATCATGCTCTCGTCGAGACACTGGGTGGGAAAGGACTACTGCGACGGAGCCGATTACAACATGGTAAAGGGCGCATCTCCTGTAGAAATGATCCGCGCCATCGAAAAGATTATGGGCGATTCCCAGCCGGAAGTTCAAATTGAGCCGAGTCTACGATTGAATCACTCACACTGACGCATTTAAGAAGCCGCAGGGCCAACTACGCTTCTACCGCCATTGCTGCATGCATTTCAAAATTGCGTCGGCGAGCGCCCGCTCGTCACTCTTGGACGTATTGAACTTCGGGCGGCACCGGTTCTGATGGCTTTTCGGCTCCTCTGTCTGGATCGTCTGTGGCGATTACCTTCAAGCCAAGATTTTCCAGGTAACGCGAGAACAACTTTCGATCCGAAGATCGTCATCGGCGAGAAGAACGAACTTTGCAGGAGCTCGCATTCGAAACAACCGGAACCCTCTTCGTTAGCGCTGCACTCTCCTGAGCACGACGGCGATCACCGACGGTGGACGCACCGGTCCCCGTGACGGATCTGAGCCATCCGGCGCAGGACCGATGTCCGGTGCGTCGGGTCGCTTCTCCACCACCGGCGGCGGAAATCCAAGAGGAGTCGAACGCTGCAGCTCGATTCGCTCGCCCTTGACAGTGCCGCTGAAGGTGTTGTTTCCCGCTTTGAAACTCAAGCTGCTGCCATCGATGCTCCCATTCGCGATTGGAATAGGGACATCACCGCCTCCGAAGAAGTTCGTGCCAACGCCTTCCACGACGCCGCTCAGAGTGCTTCCTTCCTGCTTAAACGAGAAAAGTGTATCTCCCAGGGAAGGCCCGGAAAATTCCGCAGGCGGCTCCGGTCTCCATGAGCCCGTAACACCTTCCCCTTTTGGAACTTCGCGCTCCCACACAGACACTTGCGGGCGCAGCGCTACTGACTTTACCGGAATCGAGCTAGTTGCGGAACTCAGCCCGGGCGAACTCGCCTCTACACTGAGATTTCCCTCGCCCTTCGTGGATTGCACCACGGCCATGCAGTATCCCGAAAAAGCCTTTCGTGAGCTTCCCTTGTCGGAGGCTTGATCTGTGGGATCGCCGTTGCCTACGCCGATCAATTTTCCTGCACCCGATACCTTGAACGTGACCTCGTTGTTCGTAATTGGCACAACGCGATCCTGAGCGTCGCGCACTTCGACGGCGAACATCGCGACGTCCTCACCATCGCCCGAGAGCTCCTTCCGGTCCGACGACATCACCAGCTTGGCTGCTGGCCCGGTGGTCTCGCGCCTGGTCGTCATGGCCACCGCATTGCCTTTGTAGCCGCGCGCCTCGATGGTTCCGGGCGCATACGGCACCACCCAGGCAGCATGCGAATCTTTCTTGACTTCCTTGGTTCCGAGGCTCTGCCCGTTGTGCAGCAATTCCACTTTATCCAGATTGGAATAGACCCACACGGCCACGCGCTTGCCTTCCATGCCGGTCCAGTTCCAATGTGGGAAGAGGTGAAGCACTGGCTCGTCTTTCCACCACGATTTGTAGTAGTAGAACGAATCCTTTGGGAAACCACAGGTGTCGATGATTCCGTATTGCGAGCTGATGTTAGGCCAACCGTTGGGAGAAGGTTCGCCGCGATAATCAAACCCGGTCCAAACAAATCCGCCCGAAAGCCATGGCTGCGCATCGCAAAAGCGCCACCACCCTTCCGCCGAAGCGCGTCCGGTAGTCGTGTAGGGATCGTAGGAAGCTACATATCCTTTTGAGTAGTCAGTTACGTAGATTCCCCGTGTACCAACGGCGCTCACCGTCTCGGTGCCCATCATTGGTTTTGTGGGATTGTGTTCGTGGTATTGCTCGGCCTGCGGGTCCTGATAGTTGTAGCCCATGACGTCGCATACGACGAGCCCGCCAACTCCAATCGCGCGGATGGGGGCGATCGACACCGGTCGCGAGCCATCGAGTTGGTAAGCCAGCGCCTTCATTGCGCTGAGAATCTTCAGTCCTTTATCTGTATTCGCCTGCCCCTCTTCGTTGCCCATCGACCACATGAAGACGGACGCGCGATTGCGATCGCGGCGTACAAGATTTCCAAACTGGTTCAGACCCTCGGGATTCGACGACATCATGCGGGTCTCATCAAAGACCAGCATGCCAAGTTCATCGCAGGCATCGAGCAGTTCGGGCGTAGGTGGATTATGTGAGGTTCGCAGCGAATTGCAGCCCATCTCCTGCAGCTTGCGCACGCGATAGTACTGCACTGCATCCGGCAAAGCAGCTCCTATGCCGGCATGATCCTGGTGGTTGCATGTGCCTTTCAGCTTGACGACTTTTCCGTTAAGCAGAAAGCCTTTGTTGGCGTCGAACCCCACGGTTCTTATCCCGAAACGGGTCTCATAGCGATCGACCACACCGCTCTCGGCCTGAACTTCCGTCACAAGCCTGTACAGGTTTCGTCTTTCCAGCGACCACAGCAGCGGGTTTTTGACATTGATCTTTTGCTCGAACGATCGCATCTCCCGATCTGGGATGGATTGCGCGGAACTGGTTGCACGGCCCACCGTCTCTCCCGACGGGCTCAGAACTGTGGAGACCACACGCACGTTCTTTGCAGCATCGCTGTCATTGTTCACCTCGCTAAGAATCGACAGGTTCGCCTCGGAGGGCTTCACATCGGCTTTGACGAAGGTGCCCCACTGGGGAACGTGAACAGGATTGGTTTTGACCAGCCATACGTGGCGATAAATTCCCGCGCCTTCGTAGAACCATCCGTCACTGGATGTAGCGTCAACGCGCACCAGCAGCACGTTGCGCCCGCCGGGCGTGGCGAAGTCGCTGAGATCGAAGCTGAATGGATCGTATCCTCCGCTGTGTCGACCGACGTAGAAATTGTTGCAGACCACCATTGCCTCGCGATAAGCCCCATCGAACTCAACGCTGATACGTTTGCCTTTGTCTTCTGGAGCCAGTTCGAACACACGCCGATACCAACCGACGCTCGTAGCCGGGTACTTCTTACCCAATGGATAGAAACCCTTTGACCGCAACGCCGGATCATTTTGGAACGGGAGCTCAATCGCCCAGTCATGCGGCAGATCCAATTCGCGCCACTCGCTGTCGTCGAACGCCAGCGTGCCCGCGGGAACGAAGTTGCCGGTCTTTTGAAAATTGCCAGTGAAGCCAAAGTCCTTATCAGGATCGCTGGCATGCCCAAAATGGAACCGCCAGCCAAAATCCAGAAGCAGCCGCTCCCTTCCAGCGCTCTTCATGGCCTCAGCATTCGTATCTAGCACCGGGGGCTCCGGGAACCGTTCTAGGGTTTCTGGTCCGGTCTCCATGGCGGCGGTAAGCGGTGCGATGCCATGGACTGTCGCGGCCGCAGAGGCGAGCACGCTGGTCTTCAGAACGTCACGGCGTGAAAACGTTTTCATCGATCCTCCGAGCGTAGTTACGCCGGCTAAAAAGAATGGGGTATCAAGTGGCGGCGACCACTAGCAATCCTGCACTGCGCCGTGCGCCGCACGGCGAGCAGCCTAAGTGGCTTTGCCATGAATTGTCAACATGGTGCTGCGCCCACATCGAGTTCCGATCATCTATTCTCTGTCTTGTGTTCAGCTTAGAAGATTAGGAGCTTAGCAGCTTAGTGGCTCTCTACCGCAAATACGTTCTGCCGCACTTGATCGACTTCGCAATGAGGAATAAGGATGCGTCGCGTCTTCGGGCAGAGTCTATCCCGCTCGCGCGTGGAGACGTGCTCGAGATCGGCATCGGTTCAGGTTTGAATTTGCCGTTCTACACATCGAAGGTTCATCGCGTCTATGGAGTTGATCCATCGGTTGAGCTGCAGTGCATGGCAGCAGAGAAAGCATCGCATGTTGGGTTTCACGTCACATTCCTCGCTCAATCTGCCGAACAGCCGTTTCCACTCGCCGATTCGAGTGTCGACACAATCGTAGTGACATGGTCGCTGTGCTCGATTCCCAATCCGGTGCTGGCATTGCAGCAGATGAAGCGCGTGTTAAAGCGAGATGGTCAGATGATCTTCGTTGAGCATGGACGCTCGCTCGACGCAAGCGTTGTCCGATGGCAGGATCGCATCACGCCTGTGTGGAAGCACTTCACAGGCGGGTGTCACCTCAACCGCAAAATCGATGACTTAATCCGAGCTGCGGGGTTTCGCATTACGAAGCAACGGAACATGTATCTTCCCGGACCTCGTCCCATGACGTACACCTACCAAGGCATTGCAGAACTTTGATCGTCATTGGCCGGCACGATCGCTTCAATACGGCAGCCATGCTTGCACCTACATATATAAGGAGTAGTTGGCAATCGTAGTTTGGCTCTGCAATACGTTATCTACACTGGTCAACAAAGAATAAGACACTAAATCCCTCAAGTTAGCTAGAGAACCGGTCCAGCCACTCTCATGGGGCGGCACCAAGTGCAACCTCGGTCCTGCTGGTCCCATCCGATTGCGTAAACAGCACATCATCAGGTGGGTGTAATCGTATGCGCAGGCTGTCCGTTCTACTTACGTCGTTATGTCTCCTCCTCTACGTCGCTCTCCTCGCTTCATGCGGGAGCACGAGCAGCAACAGCACGAGCAACACTAATAATCCCTCCGCTGGCGCGCCGGGTACCGGTAGCGGCTCCGGTTCAGGTAGCGGTTCAGGGTCCGGATCTGGCTCAGCCGGATCCGGTGGCTCCGGCTCGGCGGGATCCGGATCAGGAAGCGGAGGCTCTGCCGGTTCCGGTGCCGGAGCGAGCACGAGCTTCGTCTCCTATGCATATGCTGCGACGACCAGCGCAATCACGGGCTACGGAGTGAACTCCGATGGGTCGCTGACTCCTCTCTCGGGCTCGCCGTATGCCGCAAGCCTGGCTCAGAACACCAACGTTGTCACGAATGGTTCCAATCTGTTTGCAATCGCTCAGGGACAAACCAACCTGGGCGTCTTCTCTATCGATAAGTCGAGCGGAGCGCTCACACTCGCAAACACCACGAGCGCAATCGCCGGAGATCCCAATCAGGGAGACATCGCATTTCAACTCGGACTCGATCACACGGGAGCTTCTCTCTATGCGGCGGTCGGCACCAATATCAACGGTGGCGTAAACGTCTTTCGTGTGGGCAGCAGTTCAAACGTGCAGCAGGTGCAATACCTTTCGGGACCATCGACTCCAATGGCTCCGGAAGTGTTCTCGCCTGATAACCAATATGGCTATACGTCGAAGTGTGGTGCGAGAGTGAATGGAATCTTTGCCTACATGCGTGCGTCCGACGGTACTTTGAAAACGATCGATCCCGGAACAGTCCATGGACCCACAGGAAATCCCGGAGAGGCCTTTTGTCCGCAGAGACTCGCTGTATCCGCAAAGGGATATCTTGCAGTGGTGTGGTTCCCATTCGCTTATGCAAGCTCCGGACAAGTCGGCAATGAAACGTATGTGATGACTTACAGTATCAATGCCGATGGAACGCTCACGACCATTGCCTCCTCTCAAGTGAAGACGGCCTCGAGCACCGCGAACACCGTCGCGGTAAACTTCGATCCCACGGGAAGCTTTCTCGCCGTTGCCGGCGACGGCGGCGTCCAGACCTTTTCCCTAAACGGGAATGGGACGCCGGTGCCTGTCGGGCCGGCACAAAATGCTGGCGCAAACTTTCAGAACGTAGCGTGGGAAAACTCGAATCACGTATTTGCGACCAACAGCAATCAACTCTATGTTTTCAATTCCAACACCGGTGTGCTGGTGCCGGCGGCAGGCTCTCCGTATGCCGGCGGACCAGAGCTGGCAGTGCTGCCGAAGACAGCCGGGTAGTCGGTCTCCATGCGGTAAGAACAAACATACGGCCGTTTTGATTCGGCTTTCTGCTCAGTCCCCTCGTCTTCAATTCTGCGGACACTTAGCCGACGAATTACGGCAGACTGTCGTAACAACGGCTTGAATCGACGTTCGCAGCCGGTGGGTTTGGTGGCGTAAGCCATGGTGGACTGGCGAAATCGAAGAATTCGGTCATGTCCATCTGCGCGGCGTCACGTTTGGTAAGCGGGGGGAGGTTCCAGCGCGTTTCGACGAACTTCAATACCGCGGTGTAATCGGCGGCCGTGTGCGAGACGTATCCTTTACGCGTAAATGGCGAGACCACGATCAGCGGCACGCGAAACCCAGTACGCGTGAAGTCGCCAGGAGGATCGGTCGCCGTGAGGTCGCGCGGCGCAATCCCGTCCGGCTGCACGGCGTTCATTGGGACAACATGATCGTACGCTGCGCCGCCTTCATCGAAGCTGAGTATGAAGACCGAATCCTTCCATGATGGACTCGCCATGAGAGCGTTGATCAGCGACGCCGCATATTGCTGTCCTGCCTGAATATTCTCGCCAATGCCAGGATGCTCATCGCGTCCGCTGAAGTATCCGGCTTCGATGAACGCAAAGGCCGGCAGAGTTCCGTTTTGGACATCGGTCAGGTACTGTGACACGGGAACGATGTTCCCAGCGTGGCTCCTGGCGAATGACGGCCAGTAGTTATCCAGTGAATCTGCCGGAGCCCCGCCTGAGATGTTATCCGTGTAGTAAATCTTCCATGAAATCCCAGATTGGGACAGCCGATGAAAAATAGTCGGCGTCGTGAGCTCCTGGGTAGGTTCATGGGCATGGCCCTGCGTAGTCGCCGCAAAGCCGGCAATCCGGTTGGGCGCACTATTGGTCGGCATCGGAGCGAACCATCGATCAGACGTGGCGAACGCTGTCGCCATGAAATAGTAGTAAGGAAGATCACCAGAGTCGTAATAGCCCATCGCGCGCCTGCCCGCTGTGTCCTTGGAACCCTCGAACTTCGCGATTCCCTGAGCAGTGTGAACAAAGCCATCCATCAGCGCCGGTCCAGTGGGGTTCCAGCGGTTGTAGTCGCCATGACTTTCGAGCCATGCCGGGCTGAGGTTCTCGATGCAAAGAGTATTCAGCTTGAACGCGGAGACCATCGTGCCGTCGTCGGCAGGATTGGCAGCATTCGCCGGCATGCCGTCAACGTCCGTCGAAAGGCCCTGCGAACCGCGATATGTATTCAGCTGGCCGAAGTAGGTGTCGAAGGAGCGATTCTCCTGCAGCATGAAGACCACGTGATTCACCGCCGCTATGCCGCCTGAGGATGCGCTGCCAAGACCGCGGCAGCCATTCAAAATTCCAAATCCACAGGCAACAAGCACGAAAATGGAATGCTTCACCTTCAAGATGTGAAAGGCCCCTGAGTGGAGTTCCCTCGATAATCCTAGGTAAGATGAGGCCTGGTGGCAGAGTTGTTGCACCGAATCCGATGGGGCTCATCCAAGATCTGACCGGCGGTGGCGCCGGTTTCATCATGGTTATTGCTTTACTCGCCAATTAATTTCAGCACCTCTCCACACCTCTGGAAGTGCGCCCACCAGATCGCTTTTTTTCCGGCGGAATTCTGCTTTAAGTGAAGCGCGGGATCGTGCGCGAGCAGCGCACGAACTGTTTCGACGCGGCAGCCCCCGAACATCGGGCGGTCCGGTCCATTGATCGTGCCCGCCGAGACCGCACGAGCCAGCGGCGTCACACCATCTTCACCTTCAACGTTGGGATCTGCTCCATGTGCGAGCAGCAGCTTGACGAAAGTGGGATCGGTGTCGCCCGCCGCCAGCAGTAGCGGCGCCGGAGAGTTCGAGCCGGCAGCGCGATTCGGATCGGCGCCGCGTTCCAGCAGAAGCCGAACCGCGCCCGACTGCCGTGCCAGGATCGCATGCTGCAGCGGCGTAGCCTCCCATCCGTCTCCCGTAGGTCCGGGCAGGTTTACGTCGGCGCCGGAATCGAGGAGAAGTTGGATCCTGTCGAGCGAACCACTCCGCACAGCCTGGATCAGCGAGGAGTCGGAGGACTGCTTGGCGCAGGCGCCCGCCACGAGCAGCGCTCCGCCGAGCCCAAGCAGGAGCAGGAAACGATGCATCACAACCTCGGAAGTATTATACACAGAGAACTTTGAAACGCAAAGCTAGTTCGCCCAGGCGCTGTCACCTTGGGTGCCGTCCGGCATTGCTTCGGATTTGTGCTCCGCGGCTCCATGCGATCCGTGCGATCGTGGCTTCCAGTGTTATCCGTGTCGTGTTTTTGCTTTTTAGCGCGTCGCGGATTCACAGCTGAAGTGAACCCCTGGAGTGAGACACGGAATTAAGGGGGTAAGGGCCGTTCAATGCAAACCTATTGCTCGGCTGGTTGTTGATAGTCCACTCTGCGCATAGCTGAGCGGAGGATAGGGCTCTGCGGGGACGCAACCCGAGC
>DASTZZ010000054.1 GCA_035764005.1 Terriglobales bacterium | reverse complement strand
GCTGGCCGAACCTTCTGCGCATTAGGCGACGCGGCTGCGTTTCCTACAATGTCGATCATTAAGAAATGGCGAAAAGAGTTTGAAGAGCACCTGGACGGAAGAAGTTGTCCGTTTGAAACGGCGTCATCGAGAGAGATGGCGCTAGTGTGAAATTTCGTGATTTCGCGATTTCGTGATTTCGCGATTTGAACAGCCGGAGACGACTCTGGGCACTAAGCAGGAGGAGTTAAGAGCTCGAACAAAGCGGTTTGCAATTGCCTCTGTAAGGCTTTTTCAGGCATTGCCAAAGTCCAGCGAAGCACAGGTTCTCGGAAAACAGCTTCTCCGTTCGGGTACTGCTGTCGGCGCGAACTACCGCGCGGTTTGCAGAGCCGATCGAAAGCCGAGTTCCTGGCCAAAATTGGTGTTGTGCTGGAAGAAGCAGACGAGTCTCTCTTTTGGCTTGAACTAATTCAGGATTGCAGAATTATGGATGCAGATAGACTTGCGAAGATCACTAAGGAAGCCCAGGAATTAACCCGAATCTTCGCGGCTATTCAACATACGACCCGAACCAAGTCAGCGCCGTAGCGTTGGCGAAGCAAATCGCGAAATCACGAAATCTCTCATGGCCGATGTAACCATCACAGTCGACGGCAAGAAGGTCACCGCTCCTGCGGGAACGCTGCTTATTGAGGCCTGCAAGAGTGCGGGCATCGAGGTCCCTGCCTTCTGCTACTACCCCGGACTCTCGGTTCAGGGCGCTTGCCGCATGTGTCTCGTGCGCATCGAGAAGATGCCGAAGCTTCAGACCGCATGCACCGTCCCGATCACTGACGGCATGGTCGTAACCACCGATAGTCCCGAAGTGGCACAAGCACGCAAAGCCACGGTTGAAATTCTGCTAGGCAACCATCCGCTTGATTGTCCGGTTTGCGACGCCGGGGGCGAATGCGAATTGCAAGACATGACGTTCCGCTACGGCGCTGCCGAGTCCCAGTACATGGAGTCAAAGGGACATAAGGAAGAGCAGCAGTGGTCGCCGGTGGTTTATTTCGACCGCCCGCGCTGCATTCTCTGCTACCGCTGCGTTCGCGTCTGCGGCGAAGGCATGGACGTATGGGCGCTCGGCGTCCAGAATCGCGGCGTCACTTCGCTGATCGCTCCCAACAAACAGGATCATCTCGAGTGCGAAGAGTGTGGCATGTGCATCGATATCTGCCCGGTCGGTGCGCTCACTTCGGGTGCTTATCGCTACAAGACTCGTCCCTGGGAGATGACTCACGTCGGCACCATCTGCACGCACTGTGGCGATGGCTGCAAGACCACTCTCGGCGTGCGCCGTTCCAAAGGCGGAATGGAGATCGTGCGCGGTGACAACCGCGATAAGAGCGGCATCAATGGCGATTTCCTTTGTATTAAAGGCCGCTACGCCTTCGATTTCGCCAATGCGGATGATCGCATCACGCAGCCGCTCGTTCGCCGCGACGGCAAACTGGTTCCCGTGTCATGGGAGCAGGCGATCGATCACGTTGCCAGCCGCTTCAAGCAGATTCGCGACAGTCAAGGCGGCACAGCCATTGGCGTAATCGGTTCGAACCGCACGACGAACGAAGAGAACTACCTGCTGCAGAAGTTCGCTCGTTCCGTTCTGGGAACGAGCAATATCGACCATCACCGCACGGCAGATTATCCGGCGTTTGCCAAGGCCGTTGCCGGCAAGCAGAACATCACGGCGACACTGCGCGAGACGATGACCGCGCCTGCGGTGCTCCTGATCGGCAACGATCCTACAGAGCAACATCCGCTTCTGGCCTGGAATTTGCGAACGAATCTCCGCATTCACAACGACCGCATTTACATCGTCAACTCCGGCGAGATCAAACTGCGTCGACAAGCGCGTGCTTATGCTCGAGTTCCGGAAGATGGTGGCGAGAGCCTGATGGTGCGCTACCTCGGGGGCGAAGACGGAGTTGCCAGCAAGCTCGAATCGGGCAATCTGAGCCGCGATGCGCTGCGCGACTTCCGGGACAAGGTGAAAGCCGAGCAAGGGCTGATCGTCATCTTCGGGTCCGAACTGCGCGGCGATGACATCACTCGGCTCGTCCAGTGGGGCGCAAAACAAGGCGCAAAGTTCATCTGCCTCGGCGACTACTCGAATTCCCGTGGCGCTGCCGATATGGGGCTTTATCCGGATCTGCTTCCCGGATTCACGGCAATATCGAACGGTGCAGCTTTCGCTCAGGAATATGGTGCGGCGATGCCGCAGCAGCGGGGGATGGACATTGTCGGAATGTTTGACGCAGCGAAATCTGCAAGGCTGGGCGCGCTCTACATCGTCGGCTCGAATCCGGTCGCTCGCTACAACATCGATCCCTTCGCGTTGAAGGACACGTTTGTCGTCGTGCAGGACATGTTCCTCACTGAAACTGCCACAACCGCCGAAGTTGTGCTGCCTGCGGCGAACGCCTACGAGAAGTCCGGAAGCTACACGAATACCTTCGGTGATCTGCAGCTTCTGAAAAAGGCCGGAGACCTCGCGGGCGTACGCACGGATTTCGAATTGATCGTCCGTATCGCCGATCGCATGGGCGCCGACGTTCACAAGCTTGTTCCCTTCGGAAAAGGGATGCGTGCCGATATGGGACAGAGCCGCGGCGCGCAATCGGGCGAAGCCGATCTCCATGCTGTCTGGCTCGCTGCTCGCAACCTGGAGCCGAAGCTGAGTCCATTCGATCCGGAAGCGCTGCTCGACGAAATTCAGCGGCTGGTGCCCGGCTACAATTTCTCGCGGCTGAACCTGTTTGCCGGAGCCGATGTACATACGCTGGCGCCGGAGCACAGCTCGATATCGCAGCCCGCGTCGCCTGAGACCATCGTGCCGGCAAACGATTCGCTGTTTACTTCAGGTACGCTTGGACGCTATTCGAATACGCTGAACTCGGTGATCGAGAACCGGAGAACCCCGGCGGAAGCCGAGATTCCGGCGGATTAGAACTCTGTGACCTTGATTTGTACTTCGTGACCTTCGTGTTCGCTCTTCTCGCTGTTGAACGGACTTAAAACGACTTGGACCTGACACACTACATCATTTTCGCCGTCATTAAGCTCGCGATCCTGCTCTGGCTGCTGCTCACCGCTGTCGCTTACATCGTCCTGATGGAGCGCAAAGTGATCGCGCGCATGCAGAACCGTTGGGGACCGACGCGCGTTGGTCCGTTTGGTCTGCTGCAACCCTTGGCGGATGGCATCAAATTTATCCTCAAAGAAGACGTCGTTCCCGACTCCGTCTATAAACCGCTGTACATCGCGGCGCCCATGATCGCGCTGATTCTGTCGCTGATTTCCATCTCCATCATTCCATTCGGTGGAGCGTGGGACCTGGGCGGCTATCACATTCCGCTTCAGACGACGGCGTTCTGGAACGGCGCGGGCATTCAGGACATTAATATTGGTTTGCTGATCATCCTCGGCATCACTTCGATCGGCGTCTATGGCGTGGCGCTCTCCGGATGGTCGTCGAACTCGAAGTATTCGCTTCTCGGATCGCTACGGGCAAGCGCGCAATTGATCAGCTATGAGCTGGCGCTTGGCTTGTCGCTGGTCGGAGTGCTGATTCTTTCCGGCAGCCTTAGCCTGCGGCAGATCGTCGATTCACAGGCCGGCTCAATTGTGAACTGGCATTTCTTTGGCGGATTCCAGTTCGTCGCGTTCTTTATTTACATCATGGCAGCCTACGCTGAGACCAACCGCATTCCTTTCGATCTTCCCGAAGCGGAAACCGAACTCGTTGCCGGCTACCACACCGAGTACAGCGCCATGAAGTTCGCGATGTTCTTCATGGCTGAGTACTGCAATATGGTCACGGTCGCCTGTCTGGCAACACTGCTTTTCTTTGGCGGCTGGCATAGCCCATTCGATGGCCTGAACATTGCCGCGCCGGGAATCTGGCTGATGATTTCGCCGCTGTTCTGGTTCTTTGTAAAGGTATTCTTCTTTATCTTCTTATATATCTGGATTCGCGGCACGCTGCCGCGTTTCCGCTACGATCAATTGATGTCGTTTGGCTGGAAGTTCTTACTTCCTTTGGCAATTGCGAATATCGTTGTTACCAGTTTGGTATTGGCATTGAAGTCTTAGCTGTTGAGGCGCGGCTTCCTCTGCGCCAGGTTCCTTAAATGTTCCACCTAGTCTTGTTCATCATCTTCGCAGTGATTTGTGTAGCGGGAGCGCTGAATTTCCTTCTGCAGCGCCATCCCGTGAACAGCGCACTCTCGCTGATCGTCGTCATGGGATCGCTCGCCCTGCTCTTCCTTTTGCTCGGCGCGGAGTTCGTCGCCGCGGTCCAGGTGATCGTCTATGCCGGTGCTGTCATGGTGCTGTTCGTCTTCGTCATCATGCTGCTCAATGCCGGTGAAGA
Organism: Terriglobales bacterium; assembly: GCA_035764005.1. NCBI lineage: Bacteria > Pseudomonadati > Acidobacteriota > Terriglobia > Terriglobales > Terriglobales bacterium. The sequence continues at coordinate 14,781 of DASTZZ010000054.1, read as the reverse complement.
AGAAAAGACGCGCGGCAACAAAGTCGCGCTTGCGCTTGGCGTGCCGGGCCTGATCGCGTTCTTCATCCTGATCTGCTGGACGGTTTCGGCAGCACGCTCACAGCTTGGACGCGTAAGCATCGGCGACTTTTACGTTCCGACGCAGCAGCTGGGCATCGCCTTGTTCCGCGAGTTCCTGCTGCCGTTTGAAGTGACATCCGTTCTGGTTTTGATTGCCATTATGGGCGCAGTTGTCCTCGCCCGAAGGGAGCGCCAATGATTCCGCTCTCCTGGTACGTGATTCTCGGCGCGATTCTGTTTGCCATCGGCGTAGCGGCATTTCTTATCAAGCGCAACATCATCACCATCTTCATGTCGATCGAGCTGATGCTGAACGCCGTGAACCTCACGTTCATCGCCTTCGCCAGCCGCTGGCATCAGGTGAGCGGACAAGTCTTTGTCTTCTTCGTCATGGTGGTTGCCGCAGCCGAGGCGGCAGTCGGACTGGCGATTGTGCTTGCCGTCTTCCGCACGCGTGAAACTCTCAACGTGGATCAGGTAAACCTGCTCAAACTATGACCTCGAGTCCCAATTTGAACCTGTGGCTCATCCCGATTCTGCCCCTGATCGGTTCGGCCATTAACGGCATCTTTGGCAAGCGCTTTCCGCGCAGCCTCGTGGCTGCTGTCGCGCTGATCTTTCCCGGCGCCGCGCTTGGCTGGGCGATCTGGGTGGTGACCCAGTTCTCGGCGATTCCGCAGGCGGCACTTCCCCATATCGAGCGGCTCTTTCCCTGGATCGAAATCGGGCAAACCTTCCGCGTCGATTACGGCTTCTATCTCGACCAGCTTTCTGTGACGATGCTGCTGATTGTCACTGGTGTCGGCTTCCTGATCCACATCTATTCGGTCGGGTACATGGCGGAAGAAGGCGGATACTACCGCTTCTTCTCTTATCTGAATTTGTTCATGTTCTTCATGCTCACGCTGGTTCTGGCGAACAGCTACCTGCTGATGTTCGTCGGATGGGAGGGTGTGGGCCTCGCGTCGTACTTGCTGATTGGCTTCTTCTTCCTTAAGGACTCGGCCGCGCAGGCGGGAAAGAAAGCATTCATTACGAATCGTGTCGGCGACTTTGCGTTCCTTCTCGGAATGTTCCTGCTGATTCAGCACTTCGGCACGCTCGATTACGACAAAGTGTTCAAAGCGATTTCGCCGCTGCCAGTGGAAGCCGGCGTCGGATTCCTCACCGCAACGGCGCTGTTAATGATGTTCGGCGCGGCTGGAAAGTCGGCACAGATTCCTCTGTACGTATGGCTGCCGGACGCGATGGAAGGTCCAACTCCCGTTTCGGCACTGATCCACGCAGCCACCATGGTCACGGCGGGCATTTACATGATTGCCCGATCTAACGTTCTGTTCCTGCACGCACCTCTTGCCCTGCGCGTTGTCGCCATCATCGGAGCGCTGACCGCAATCTTTGCCGCCAGCATTGGAATCGTGCAGACCGACATCAAGCGCGTTCTTGCCTATTCCACCGTTTCGCAGCTCGGATACATGTTCATGGCCTGCGGCGTGGCTGCGTTCTCCGCTGGAATCTTCCACCTGATGACGCACGCGTTCTTCAAAGCGCTGCTCTTCCTGGCTGCCGGATCCGTCATTCACGCGCTCAGCGGTGAGCAGGATATGCGCTACATGGGTGGATTGCGCAAGCTGATCCCATGGACTTTCTGGACGATGACGATCGCCACTTTCGCAATCGCCGGGTTTCCGCCGCTCAGCGGCTTTTTCTCGAAAGATGAAATTCTCTGGAAGACTTTTTCGGACAAGACACACGGAAGCTGGATCTTCTGGCTGATCGGCTGGATCACCGCTGGCATGACCTCGTTCTACATGTTCCGGCTCTGGTTCATGACGTTCTTCGGTGAGCGGCGCCAACCGGTCCACAACGAGCACGAAGAGCCAACCGGTGGCGTGCATGCGCCTGGTTCAGCGCCTGCCGATATTGGACATCATTCGGGCGTGCAGTCGGCACATGCTGGTGGGCATGGCGGACACGGTGGCCACGTTCACGAGAGCCCGTGGATTATGCTTGGCCCGCTCGTTGTTCTCGCGATTGGCTCTTTCGTGATGGGCTGGGTAGGAATTCCCGAATCGCTCGGCGGACACAACAAGTTTGATCAATTCCTCACGCCGGTCTTTCACACCAGTTCCGAGCCTGCGCGCGCTGCCGAGAACTTCCCCAATGAGCCGCAACAGTCCGAAAATCCCGAATCGGAAAAGAGCCTTGAGCTCGGGCTGGCAGGAGCGTCGGTGGGCGTGGCGGTTCTTGGATTGTTGCTCGCCTGGTTTCTCTACTATCGCCGGCCCGAACTTCCAGACCGAATCGCAACCAGCTTGCGCGGTGCTTATCGCACTCTCTGGAACAAATACTGGGTGGATGAGGCGTACTACGCTACGTTGATCAACCCCATCGTGAATGGCTCTCGCAGCGTGCTGTGGCGAGGCATTGATGTCGGCGTGATCGACGCAATTGTGAACGGCGCTGGCACGACCTCGAAGGGACTTTCGCGGGTAACTCGGCGAATGCAATCGGGCAGCATTCGCTCCTACGCTGGATGGGTTGCCCTTGGTGCAGCCTGCGTAACGGCGTTCATGATCTGGATGGGGCTGCGCGCATGAACACCTGGATTCTCACGCTGATTACGTTTGTGCCCTTCGCGGGAGCGATCCTGATCGCGCTCTTCCCGCGCAACGATCGCGTCATTAAATGGACTGCGCTCATTGTTTCCATCGTTGCGTTTATTTTCTCGCTGCATCTACCGGTGCATTGGTCGAGCGGTGCGGCGGGATTCCAGTTCGTCATCGACGCGGAGTGGATTGCGCATCCGAACATTCACTATCACCTCGGCGTGGACGGCATCTCGGTGTGGCTCGTGCTGCTTACGACTTTTCTTACGCCGTTCTGCGTCCTGATTTCGTGGAAGTCGATCCACGGCGCGGTGAAGGAATTCTTCGTCATCATGCTGATCCTGGAGACGGCGATGATCGGCGTCTTCGTCGCGCTCGATCTGTTCCTCTTCTACGTCTTCTGGGAGGCCACGCTGATTCCGATGGCGCTGATGATCGGCATGTATGGCCACGAGCGCCGGGTCTATGCTGCTGTGAAGTTCTTCCTGTACACGATGGTCGCATCGGTGTTCATGCTGGCAGCGATCATATGGTTTTACGTGCAGCTTGGAAGCTTTGATTACGTGAAGATTCAGAGCGCAATCCAAAGCGGATCGATTCCAGGATTCAATCATGCTGCCGAGCTTCTGTTCTTCGGATTCTTCATCGCGTTTGCGGTGAAGGTGCCTCTGTTCCCATTCCACACGTGGCTGCCCGATGCGCACGTCGAAGCTCCGACTGCGGGGTCGGTGCTGCTGGCTGGCGTGTTGCTGAAGATGGGCGTGTATGGATTGCTGCGCTTCAACGCGACGCTCTTTCCTGCTCAGGCGCACGAGCATGCACCCTGGATCAACGCATTGGCGCTGATTGGAATTGTTTACGGGGCATTAGTCGCGCTCGTCCAGCCGAACATGAAGAAACTGGTAGCGTACTCCTCTGTGAGCCACCTTGGGTTCTGTGTGCTCGGCGTTTTCACCTTCACGCAGATCGGCGTCGATGGCGCTGTTTACCAGATGCTGAATCACGGCATCTCGACCGGCGCACTGTTCATGCTGCTGGGCATGCTGCATGAACGTCGCCACACTTACGAGATCAAAGAATACGGCGGACTGGCTTCACCGATGCCGGTTTACTCGACGCTGTTCCTGATGATCACGCTCTCTTCAGTCGGACTGCCGCTGCTGAACGGATTTGTCGGCGAGTTCCTGATCCTCAGCGGCGCGTTCAGCGCGTGGCAGTGGTACGGAATCATCGGCACTACGGGAGTGATCTGGAGCGCAGGCTATCTGCTGTGGCTGTATCAGCGAACGTTCTACGGAGAGGTGAAGCAGCCGGTCAACGCCTCGCTGCCTGATGCCGACGGACGCGAGCGCATCAGCCTGATTCCGATGGTCGCGATGGCGATCATCATGGGCGTGGCTTCCCCGCTCTGGATTCGCATGATCGATCCATCGGTTCAGCAGTCGCTGCGGCCGACAGCGTGGATCGTAACGTCCAATCCTCAGCACTCGACATTACTCGCGCACCTGCTCCCGGTGAGCAAGGCAGATAAATGACGCCCAATCCTGATCTGAGTTACGTCCGCATTCTTCCTGAGCTCGTGTTGAGCGTCTGGGGCATTGTTGTCATGTTCGTCGAGCCGCTCCTGCCGGAGCGCTCCAGCCGTAAGGCCCTCGGCGTCTTTTCCTTTATCGGCACGCTGGTCGCGATTGCCGCTTCGCTGTACCAGGCCAACTATCCCGGATTGGGATGGTTCGGGATGATTCGTGTCGATGAATTCAGCGTCTTCTTTCACGTGCTGATTTGCGCGATCTCGGCGGTCGTGATCCTCGCGTCATTTGAATATCTCGAAACGCAGCAGATTCGCGGTGGGGAGTACTACGCGCTGATCCTTTTTGGAACGGTCGGCATGGTGCTGATGTCGTCGGCAGTGGAGCTGGTGCTGATCTTCATTGCGCTGGAAATCTCTTCCATTGCAACCTATGTGCTTGCCGGCTTCCGCCGACGCTACGCGACCAGCACCGAGTCATCGATCAAGTACTTTCTGCTGGGCTCGTTCGCGACGGCATTCTTTCTGTACGGTGTTGCACTGATGTTCGGTGCAACGGGATCGACCAAGATCTACGATATCGCCTCGGCTCTGCAGCCATCCGGCGCCTCACTCGTTCCAGGCATGAATGTGCCGATAAGCCATGGGCTCGCTTATGTGGCTGTTGCGCTTATATTCGTGGGCATTGGTTTTAAAGTCGCTTCGGCGCCGTTTCATATCTGGACTCCCGATGTATATGAAGGTGCGCCGGCTCCCGTTGTGGCACTCATGTCCACGGGGCCGAAAGCCGCGGCTTTCGCGGTGCTGCTCCGCATTCTCTTTGGAGCTGCAATCGGAACCGGCAATGCGTGGTTTTGGCTGGTATGGATCTCCGCCGCGCTCTCGATGACGCTGGGCAATCTGGGCGCATTATTGCAGACGAACGTGAAACGCATGCTGGCGTATTCGTCGATCGCTCACGCCGGATATTTGCTGGTCGCGTTCGCCGCCGTGATCGCTCCCAATGCGCGCGACGTCGGCATCACGGCTGCCATCTTCTATGCCGCTTCCTACGCTGCGATGAACGTGGGCGCCTTCGCAGTCGTATCTCACTTCGCACGCAGCGGCGAGCAATACGTAAACATTGAAGACTATGCAGGGTTGGGGAAGCGGTCTCCAGTGCTCGCGATAACTTTAACCATCTTCCTACTTTCCCTGATTGGGATTCCCGCAACGGGAGGCTTCTTCGCCAAGTTCTACGTCTTCAATGCCGCTCTCAAGAGCAATCTGGTGTGGCTCACAATCATCGGCTTGGTGAATAGCGCGGTTGCCGCTTACTATTACCTACGGCTCGTAGTTGTCATGTACATGTATGAACCGCAAGCCGGCGAAGAAACTTTGCGATTGAAGGCAGCGCCTGGGCTGACCACTGCACTCGTTGTCGCGGCTATCGTCACGGTCTGGCTTGGAGTAAAGCCGGGCAACGTGTTGGATTATGCCAATCGCGGAGCCGTTCGGCTCTTACCTGCGGTTCAGCAAACGTCCAATCTCATTCGGTAGGCGACGGACTGTGAGCAAGCCAACCTGGGCTTCAGCAATTCCGCTCTAAGTTGCTGAGGCCCTAATCTTATGTTGTTACGTCGTGCTTTCTTCATAGCTGCTGTCGCATTACTTTCTTCTGCTCTGGGTATTTCCCAAACTGCTCAGCAAACTGCCCCGAATCAAAGCACAGCAACCACGCCGCCGCCCCCTGCTGCCGCATCGCAATCGCCGGAACAGCCACAGAAGGAAATGCCTCCGGATACGAAAGCGCCGGCTCCAGTGCCGTCGGCCAAGCCACAGTCCGACTCAATTCCGACTTCGACGACCGAAAACTCTCAACCTCAGATCCTGAAAGCAGGCACGGAATTTCGCGCGACTCTGGATACTCCGCTCTCGACGAAGACTTCCAAAGTGGGCGATCGTTTCACGGCAACGATCAGTGCTCCGGTGCGCGGCGCCATCGGGAATGTGATTATCCCAACAGGCGCAAAGCTGAACGGGCAGGTCAGCGATTCCGATAATGAAAAGCTGGACGATGCCATTAAAGACATGGGCCACCTGAACCTCCGCTTCACCGACATTCAACTACCGAACGGAACAGACGTTCCCATCGATGCGACCCTGATTTCGGTTCATAGAACCAAACCAGCCGCACGCGCAGAAAACACGGCCCCAGCCATGGGCACAAATGCCGGCCTTACTGGAGCTTTTGGTCCACCGCTGAAGGGATTGGCCGTTGGCAATCTTGCGGGAGGCGGTTACGTTCTGGCGACGACAGGCAAGCAGGTAAATCTTCCCGCGGAATGCGGATTGCGTTTGCGCGTGGATCGGAACACGCCGGTACCTTAAAAGCAGGGGACAGGTTACAGGGAACAGGTGATAGGCAAACGCGGGAAAAACCGATTATCCAAGCGCACCATGCTTCGCCCTGTTCCCTGCCACGTGTTCCCTCTTCCCTTCCTTCAACGTGTCCCACCGCACATAGACCATGTAAAGCACTACAACGATGTTGATGAGCAGCACAATCCAGCGGATCACATGATGAGGATGCTTCACCACTTCAAGAATCTCCCACGGTAGATAAGCAGCTCCTGAGATGATCGCGAACCACTCCGCCCAGGCACGCGCGTTCCATAGACCGTAAGCTTCGATGAAGCGAATCACCGCATATCCGAACGCCACAAACGCAAGAGTGACGATGCGCGTATCGCTCATGCGATCGGCAGCATTGATAAACGCCTGCGCAATGCGATGTGCAGGATTGAGGTGCAGCGCCTCGACAATATTTTCAGCAATATCTCCGAGATCTTTGTGAAGCAGAGTGAACAGTCCGATTCCAGCACCGATTGCGAGAATTCCTTTGAGCGCTTCGAGCGAGGCTACTGCTCGCAAGCCTGCAAGATGAGCGCAACGCACGTCATCCGGCGGACAATCTTCGGGGTTGGTTCCGGGAAGTCGAAACGGCATTCGGAGTTGAGACTGTTTTAACGTTATCAGAATGAGATGCAGTCTCGGACAACCTGACGTTGTTCTCAGTTCTGCTGAGCTGCGGCCTCCGTACCATTCGAGTTCCGTTTAACCGCCGCATACCACAGTGCTGCCGCTGCGAGCCCGGCGCTTACGAGCGCGCTGCTCGTCTTCAACATCGACGCTTTCACTTCCTTCTCGCGCCGCTCAACCATGCTCTGCTCCGGAGGATCTCCGTTTAGACCTCGGCCGTTGTGCAGCGCAAGCTGAATCACTTGAGCGATGTGCAGAGCCTCACGATTCGTGAGTTGGCGAATCTGCTCCTGACAACTGAAGCCGTTGGCGATGATGAACGCGTCACTTTCGGCTTTTCGGATCGCTGGGAGTAGGCCATGTTCGGCGCAGCGAATGGAGACGTCGTACTTCTCCTCTTCGAAACCGAATGAGCCCGCCATTCCGCAGCAGCCGTCATCGAGTACTTCGAAATCCAGGCCGAGCCGCTTGAGCAGCGCAATCTCATCGTCCATCTGCATGATCGCTTTGTGATGACAGTGTCCGTGAACAATCGCTCGGCGCTCGAGTTTGGGAATTTGGAAATCCGGAGCCTTCTTCTGCAGGAACTCGCTTAGCAGAAATGTCTGGCTCTTCATGCGCGCTGCATCTTCGTCCGCAGGCATGAGATTACAGAGCTCATCACGAAAGACTGCGGCGCAACTGGGCTCGAGGACCACAATGGGAACCCCGGAGGTGAGGTCCTGGCGTAAGTTGCTCAAGACCTTCTGCAGGTAGCTCTTCGCGCGATCGAGCATTCCAAAATCGAACAACGGACGACCACAGCAGAGTGGCTTTTCAGGAACGATGAGGTCGAACCCCGCCGATTCCAATACTTCAACTGCAGCGTGCGCGATATCTGGGTGGAAGTAGTTATTGAATGTATCGGCCCACAACAGCACTTTCTGCCGTGTATCAGCCCGGTGATCGCGTTTGCGCGATTTCCGCTTTTGAAACCACGCACGAAATGTCGTGGGAGCAATCGGCGGCAGCGATCGATGCGGAGAAATTTCCGCCGCTTTCTTGGCGATTTCGGCCAATGCAGGGGTTTGCGTGATGATGTTGAAGGCACCAGGCATCAAGGATGCGAGTTGCGCCCATTCATTGATGAGCCCCAAAGCATACGCAGTCCGGGGGCGAGGCTTCGATTCGTAGTAATGCGACAGAAATTCAGCTTTGTAAGTCGCGACATCGACTGATACCGGACAATCACCTTTGCACCCTTTACACGAAAGACACAGATCGAGCGCCTCTTTCACATGCGCATCCTGCCAACCTTCCTGAATGGAATCGCCGCGCAGCATTTCGAACAGCAGGCGGGCGCGGCCGCGCGTCGTATGTTTCTCTTCGCGAGTAGCGCGAAAACTGGGACACATGGTGCCGCTGTCGAGAGATCGGCACTTTCCTACTCCGAAGCAGCGTTCCGTCGCTTCGGCGAAGCTGCCGTGATCTTCGGGAAATTTAAAATGCGTGAAGACCGGCTGAGGCCGATAGTCCGGACCCGCGCGTAAATTCGAATCCAACGGATATGCATCGACCACCTTGCCCGGATTCATTCGCCAATGCGGGTCCCAGATTGACTTAAACTCGCGAAACGCCTGCATCAGCTCCGACCCAAACATCTTCGGCAGCAACTCGCCTTTCGCCTGGCCGTCGCCGTGCTCGCCCGAGAGCGAACCTCCATAGCTGACGACGAGATCGGTCGCCTCTTCCATGAAGCTGCGAAAATTGCGCACACCTGCTGCAGTCTTCAGGTTGAAGGTAAGACGAGTGTGCATGCAGCCATCGCCGAAGTGACCGAAGATCGTCATTTTGTAACCGTGCCTGTCGACAATCTTGTAGAAATCACGCAGGTAATTTCCCAACTTCTCCGGAGCTACTGCCGTGTCTTCCCATGAAGGCCATGCGTCTTCTTCGCCGGGAACACGGCTCGCGCCGACGCCATCTTCACGCGTTTGCCAGATCGACTGTTGATCACCGGCATCAGAGAACACCTTCATTTCCAGGTGCCCACTCATACTGCGCTCGACTTTGCGCTTCGCGTGCTCGGCTTCGGCTGCCGCTTCGGCTTCGGTTTCAGCTCCGAACTCGACCAGAACCCAGGTGTCTCCTTTGGGGAGTAGGTCGACTCCGCCGACCGGCTTCCCTTTTCGGTGCATGTTTTCGATGACGTGCTTTTGGAAAGCCTCAAGCGCGATAGGGTTCAACGCGCGCAAATCGGCGGCATGATCGGCGGCCGTGAACATGTCGGGATAGGCGATTACCAGCAGCGCTCGTTTTGCAGGACTGGGCACGAGCTTCAGCTTTGCCGAAAGGATCAATGCACAGGTGCTCTCAGACCCAATCAGCGAGCGAGCGACATGGAATTCGTTTTCGGGAAGGAGCTCATCAAGGTTATAGCCAGAGACACGACGCGGAATCTGTGGATACCGGTCGCGAATCTCTTTCCCATAACGGTCCCGCAGCTTTTTCAACGATTTGTAAATCTCTCCTGTCCTGCCCGCATCGCGCATTTTGCGGGCTAATTCGAATTCGCTGGTTTTACCCACCGTCAGATGAAGGCCGTCGTAAGTGAGGATCTCCAGCTCTTCCACGTTGTCGACGGTTTTGCCCGCCATCACCGAGTGTGCGCCGCAGGAATTGTTACCAAGCATTCCGCCCAGCGTGCAGTACTTGTGAGTCGCAGGATCGGGACCGAAGGTGAGGTGAAATCGCTCGGCCGCATGGCGAAGCTGGTCACAGATGATGCCAGGCTGCACACGCGCGTAGCAGCGATACGGATCGAGCTCGAGAAGCTGATTGAGATACTTGGAAAAGTCGATCACGACAGCGACATTGCAGGTTTGGCCTGCCAGGCTGGTTCCGCATCCTCGTGCCAGGATGGGAACGTCACGCCGTCGGCAAGCTTCGACGGTTTCGAACACATCCTCCATCTGCTTCGGGATCACTACGCCAATCGGCACCTGACGATAAATCGAGAGGTCAGAGGCGTAGAGAGCGCGACTGCCGATGTCAAAGCGCACTTCACCTGCGATCTTCTTCCTCAGCTCGGATTCGAGCGCATGCGCCTCCTTGGACCAATCATCGGCGCTGACGCGTGGATTAGGCTTTATGTTTACCAGTGTCGCCATTGCGCCCGCCCTTTCTCGAAAGCTCCAGCTCCTCTTGACCTTCCTTTTCGTGATCGATTCCGAGCACGCGCGCTCCCGCTCCATACGGACTCGCTTCGAAGGTAGCTTCGTCGAGCATGTCTCGTCCGATGGTGAGGCCGATCGGCACACGATTGCGGTCGCCGCGTGCAAGCGCTTCTGCCAGATGCTTGGTCTGACGTTTCGTAATGACCGGCGGCAAAGGCGGTTCATGCGGATCGACGACACACTCAATCACCACGGGTCCATCCATGTTCAATGCTTGTTTGAGTTGATCGTGGCAGTTTTTCGGCTCCTCGATGTAAACAGCTTTCAGTCCGCAGGCTTCGGCTACTTTTACAAAGTCAATTGGCGCAAGCTCCACGCCGTACTCCGGATTTCCGAGAAAGATCATTTGCTCCCACTTAATTAGCCCTAGCGTGTTGTTCTTGACCACGATCAGCTTTATCGGCAGCTTGTGCTGAACGAGCGTAGCCAGATCTCCCATCATCATGCTGAGAGAGCCGTCGCCGGTAAACGCAACCACCTGCCTGCGCGGAAACGCGACTTGTGCTCCGATTGCATAAGGCAGGCCCGCAGCCATACTGCATAGCGTGCCGCTGAAGGAAAACTTCTGGTTTTTGCGCAGCATCATGCGCGCGATCCAAGTGGTGACGGTGCCTGAATCGCCGCACACAATCGCGTCGTCCTTAAGCATCTTCGAGAGATTCCAAGTGATGACCTGCGGCTTCATCGGCTTGTCACGACGAGTGCCGCGCTCTTCCATGAGCGCCCACCATTCGCGCGCTTCCTTTTGTGCTTGCTTGAGGAAGCCGCGATCTTTGTTACGCGGCAGAAATGCCAGCAGCTCGCGCAAAGTAGCTTTCGCATCGCCGACGAGCCCCACGTTCACTGGATAACGCAGTCCAATACGCTCAGGCTTGTCATCGATCTGAACACCAACAGCTTGTCCCGGCTTGGGAAGGAACTCGATATAAGGGAAAGAGCTGCCGACGATCAGCAACGCATCGCATTCCTTAAATGCGTTCCATGAAGGTCGGGTACCTACTACTCCCGTCCCACCGACGCAATAGGGACTGTCGTCCGGCAGACAGTCTTTTCCGAGTAGTGCTTTCACAACCGGCGCCCCGAGACGCTCAGCCGTCTGTTCCAACTCCTCGCGCGCACCACGTGCGCCGGCTCCGGCGAGAATGGCGATCTTCTTCTTATTCTTGAATACCGCCGCGGCTTTTTCGATCTGCGCGCGTTCGGGAATGCGTCGTGGAATCGTAAACGCATCTGACTCATGCCCGGGCAGATTGCGATGCGAGCGCTTCTGCTCTGACATGGTCGCAATCTGGTAATCAATCGGAATGCAGATGTGCGACACACCACGATGGCTCAATGCCGCGCGACACGCCAGATTCACCACGTTCTCCACATGCGCCGGTCCCATGATCCGCTGGTTGTAGATGGCAACATCCTGGAAGAGATAATCCTGATTCATGTCTTGCAAGTAGTGCGTACCGATCAGGTCGTGGTAGGTCATACCGGTAATCGCGAGTACCGGAGCCTGATCGATCTTCGCGTCGTAGAGCCCATTCAGCATGTGAATGGCACCCGGGGCAGCAGTTGAGAAGCAGACACCCAGCTTGCCCGAGAACTTTGCATATCCGCAGGCCGCCATAGCTGCTGCTTCTTCGTGCCTCATGTGCACATAGCGAATTCTTCCCTGCGCCTTGCGCAGAGCTTCCATGAAGCCGTTGATTCCATCTCCGGGCAGACCAAAGACAACTTCCACGCCCCAATCAATGAGCGTGTGTACGACGGCATCTGAGATCGTCATTGCCATTTGCTTCTCCAGATTAGTGCGGTGACTTGGAACCGTGTAGCGAGAATTTTGGGAAACTTGCGCGAGTGAAGACGAGAAGTTAGCTCCACCCTCACCTAGATATCAGCAGAGGCGGAGAGGTTGACCGTACCGCCGGAAACCATTGCTGGAATACTCCGATATTCATCTACGCGTACCAGCAGGTCCCATTGCCGTTACAACCATCCCAAATTGCAACCATCACTCTCTTGCTTGCACCGCACTAAATGGATACAAATCCAACAAAATTTCGAGGTTGGGACGCATTTCTGGGCCGAGCGCTCGGGGTGTGTTCCTGAGAGGTGGAATGCAATGTCAAGTTATCCAGTGGTAGTGGATCGCGACCGCGGGCTTTCCTGGTCAGCGATCTTCGGCGGTACTTTCGTATTCCTTGCAATTGAAGCGACGTTCGGAATTCTGGGTATGGCGATCTTCGCTTCCGCAACTACTCCGGCGAACGGCAATGCCGTCACAGGGGGAATCAGCACCGGCATCGGCATCTGGGCCGTTGTGCTCTCGATCATCGCTCTGTACTTTGGCGGACGCGCAGCCGCGGTTCTGAGCCGGACATCAATCCCGCACATCGGCATGTATCACGGCTTTGTGACCTTCGGTATGGCGGTTTTCAGCTCGGTTCTGATCACCAGCATGGTGCTCACCGGCACCGTATCGGGCAACGCGAATCCCGGCGCCGTCGGCGCGGGGAGAGTTGCTGATGTGCTCGCAGTCGGTGGTTATTGGTTGTTCGTAGCCCTAATCCTGGGACTCATCGCAGCCACAGCCGGCGGACGCCAAGGAGTGCCGAAGAGAGATCTGAAAGCAGTGGATCGCTCTGAAGTGGGTGAAACGCGCAGGATCGCATAGTTTGAGTAGCTTGTCGGCTACCGGCACACAGCGTCAAACCAGATGACTGCCTGTCCTCAAACCCGGTAGCCCGACGGGCGAAGCAGCCGGATTCAGCGCTCGGACTGGTCTTTTTCTTCTTCTACCGCTAGCGGAAGAAACTGATCAGCGATGATTGCGATGCACAGCAGTGCAACAGGAATAAAGAGCGATTGCAATTCCCATTTCGATTCCAGCCCCGTGCCAGCGACCGCACCCACCGTGTAAGTGCACCAGATTGCAAATATAAACCAAGCTTTGCGGACGGTCTGATGCCGATGGTGCAGCCGTTCAGCAACTGCGGGATTCGTCTTTCCCGACACAGCGTCGAAGGCGTCGAAGATCACCTGTGAGACGAGCTGGCAAAACTTGTTGATCATGCCCGTAACAAACGTAGTGTGCACGGTCAGAGCCCCAACGCGAGTGATGGTTGCCGTCTGCAGCCCCATGGCAAGGGCGAGCAACCCGAGCGCAGTCTTCGGATAGTGCACCGCCACTTCTGATTTGAGTCCGCCGAGTTCTCCCGAAGCGACGATCGCGAGCAACGCGGCTTCGATGCCCAGAGTCCACGAAGCAATGGCGCGAATCCGATTGCGCGCGCCTACCTCAATCAGGGCACGTCCTGCGAGAGATCCTCCCACAAACGCGATCAGCACCAAGCCGGCGAGTCCAGCTTCCTTAGCATCTCCGCCGAACAGCGAATTACCAAGGTGAACCGTGTTGCCGGTCATGTGTGCGGTGAACGTGTGGTAGGCGGAAAGATAGCCGACGATGTCCACACACCCTGCAGCAAAGGTGAGGAGAAGGGCGACCGCAGATTTTTCGGAATGATTCTGTCCAGGCACTTGCAGCCTCGACAACCAGATTGCAGTACTTCTGGTCAGAGAACGAAGAAGTAGAAATGGTTGCTGCGAGACAGAGATCGTTCAATATCGAAGATTGCTGCGAAACCATCGCATTGCAATGAGTGCCACTCCGTGCGATTGTCTGGGCTAGCATCCGTCGATTGCCAACCATCATCGATGCTAATTAGCACTGTAGTCATGCGGCGACACTCCACCGCTGCCGCGCTTCCACGCTTCGGTTGAGTGTTCCGTCCGCGAATCTTTATTTCATCTCGGAAGCAAGGAGGAAAATTCACTATGGCGATTACGCGTTGGAATCCATCGTCAGACCTCTATTCACTGCAGAGTCGCATGAATCGACTGTTTCAAGACATGTATGGCGACTGGGGCCGGTCCGATGAATCTTTGCATAATTCGGCTTTCGCACCGCCAGTTGACGTATATGAAGACGAAAACAATCTTTCGCTGAAGTTCGAAGTCCCCGGCATAAACGAAAAAGATATTGACGTAAACATCGACAACAACGTTCTAACAGTCAGCGGCGAACGCAAATTCGAGAAGAATGAGAAAGAAGAAAACTTCCACCGTATCGAACGCCGATACGGCAGCTTCACACGTTCCTTCACCCTGCCGCAGTCAGTCGATCCCAACACCTGCAACGCCAATTACGATGATGGCGTGCTCAACATCAAATTCGCCAAGAAGGCTGAGAGCAAACCTCGCCAAATCAAAATCGGCAGCAGCGGAAAGACGCTTCAAGGAAAAGCGGCATAGCGGCGCTTCAAAACTTTCCGGTATCCTAGGCTGCCGCGAAATGCGG
>DASTZZ010000053.1 GCA_035764005.1 Terriglobales bacterium | reverse complement strand
GAAAGTGTTGTGCGCAATGCGCCAATCGAGGGTTCCAATTTCAAGGCGCAAGATGCAGCGAACCAGAGTGATCCGTGTCCCTGGGATCCGACGAGCTGGGGAATCAAAGACAACGAGGCTGGTCAAGCCTGGTATGACTCGCTCCTGCGGCAGTATGCCGGATGGGGCGTCGACTTCCTGAAGGTTGATTGCATCGCCGACCACCCGTACAAGCCGGTAGAAATCCGGCAGATCGCGTTGGCGATCCAGCACACCGGCCGCGACATCGTTCTGAGTCTTTCGCCCGGACCAACGTCGGTTGAGCACCACGCCGAAGTGGCTGAACTGGCGCAGATGTGGCGCATTTCAAACGATATCTGGGACATTTGGGACAGCGGCACGCGGGAGTATCCAATCGGGATCAAGAACCAGTTTGAGAATGCGGCGCGCTGGGCTCAATATTCCCGTCCTGGGAATTGGCCCGATGCAGATATGTTGCCCGTGGGAGAGCTGAGCCCGTTTCCGGACGTAGGACCTCGACCGAGACACACTCGGCTCACACCTGCCGAGCAGCAGACGCAGTTAAGCCTGTGGGCAATTGCACGCAGTCCTCTGATCGTGGGCGCCAATCTAACTCTTCTCGATGAACAAACTTTGCACTTGTTGACTAATCGGGATGTATTGAGCATTGACCAGACCGCTACTGCGTCAAGGCAGGTCTTGCGCGATGGTGACCTTGTTGTCTGGACGGCAGATTTGCCCAGAAATCGTCATGCTCTCGCCGCGTTTAACCTTGGTCAAAAATCCATTTCCGTTAATCGCGAGCTGGCAAGCCTTAATCTGCGCGAAAGGCAGTACAACGCGAAAAACGTATGGACCGGAGAGCGCTTGCACCTCAGCTCACGCCTGACTGCCACGCTTGAACCACACTCCAGCACCGTTCTACTGCTCGATAAGAAGTAGAGAATACAAAAAGTCCGATGAATAGAAGACGCGTTTTCGCACACGCATCAAGTGTAGTTTTGATAGCCACGTTGCTAGTAGGCGAAGCAATCGGTCAACAAGGAAGCCCGCTAGTGCTGGAGCGGAACGGGCGAGTGATTTCGCTCGAGCCGTATGCGCCCAACATTCTGCGCGTGACGATGAGCGTTGATAGAGCATCGGCAACGAGCGCTCCCGGATATGGCATTGCCGGAACGCCATCATCAGAAGGATGGGTGCATGAACGCGACGCGGAGGGCCGCGACCTCTTCCGATCAGCCCGCATGATAGTTCGCGTCACTTCGGGAGATCTTCCGAAGGAGAAGTTGCCGCAGCCGCTGCCGTTGGATGCCCTCAACCGTGAGCTACGCGAACCTTACTTTGGCGGGAGCAATGGCCGCGGCCCTTACGAGGACTCGCTTCTGGTGACAACCCCGCAAGGCAAAATGCTTTTGCGCATGAATACCTGGAGGATGACTCCCGGAGAAGCTGAAGCCGGCGCAAAGACTTATCGAGTAGCAGCTACATTCGACTCGCCCTCGGACGAACACTACTACGGACTAGGACAGCAGCAGAAAGGCTGGATGGATCTTCGCGATCACCAGGTCCGCTGCTGGCATGACTACGGCGCAATTGGAGGCGAGGACGTTTGTGTACCGTTCATGGTATCGACTCGGGGCTATGGCCTGATATGGGACAACCCGTCGAAAACTACGGTGGACCTTGGATTCAACAATCGCAATGTCTGGTCGTCGGAGGTGGGAGACCGCGTCTCGTACTTCGTAATCGCAGGCAATGCCACCGACGAGATTTATCAAGGTTATAGGTCGCTGACGGGCGTTGCACATTTACTCCCGAAGGCCGCCTATGGATACATCCAGAGCAAAGCAATTTATCCGACGCAAGAACAGATTCTGGACGTAGCGAAGAATTATCGCGACAGGAAGTTGCCACTAGACGTGCTGGTGGTCGATTTCCTGAACATGACCAGGCAAGGCGAATTGGATCTCGACCCCAACCGTTGGCCCAATCCAGCCGCAATGAATCGCGAGCTGCATGCCATGGGCGTGAATACGCTGTTGAGCGTATGGCCACACTTTGCACAAGGCACACAGTTTTACGACATGCTGCTGAGCAAAGGATGGCTGGTGCATACGCGCGACGGAAAGCCCGATTTGGGGGCCTTCAAGGATGTTATCGGGCCGAATCTCGATACCACGAACCCTGAAGCAGCAAAGTGGTTCTGGGAACAGATTCGCGACCGCTACGTGAAACCGTACGGGTTTGATTACATATGGCTGGATGAAACGGAGCCGGACATCGACCCTGCGAAAGACGTGTTCTCTATCGGTTCCGGAACCCGCTTCTACAACATATATCCTTTATTTCACACTGCGTCAGTGTATGAGGGTTTTCGCCGGGACTTTGGTGACAGCCGCAGAGTCATGATCCTGGCTCGCGCGGCTTACCTCGGCGCTCAGCGGAACGGCACGGTGTTCTGGTCGAGCGACATTGTTTCAACCTGGGACATGCTGAAGCGCTCGATTCCCGCGGGGCTCAATTTTACGGCAAGTGGAATGCCATATTGGGACACGGACATCGCCGGGTTCTTCTCCCCACGCATTCCGGCCGACTACCACGCAGAGCACAAGCCTTTGATCGATGGGTCGGATGCGCGCGACACCATCGACAACTATGAAGACTATCCCGAGTTGTTTGTGCGCTGGTTCGAGTGGGGCGCATTTCATCCTGTCATGCGTGCGCATGGAGAGAGAAAACACAATGAAGTGTGGTCATATGGGAAGCAGGCTGAACCCGTTCTTGCGAAGTATCTGAAGCTCCGCTATCAGCTGCTGCCATACACGTACTCAATTGCTTATCGCAGCTACCAAACAGGCGCTCCGTACATGCGAGCGCTCTTCATGGATTTTCCCAATGATCCGAACGCCTTGAATATTCCCGATGAATACATGTATGGCCCAGCTTTTCTGGTCGCTCCTGTAACCGAGCAGGGCGCGACCCAGAGGAAGGTTTATCTACCCGCGGGCTGCGACTGGTACAACTACTGGACGAATGAACGCTTGCACGGTGGCCAGACGATCACGGCAGACGCTCCCATCGATGTTCTTCCGCTGTTTGTAAAAGCGGGCAGCATCGTTCCTCTTGGATCGGAAGTGCAGAGCACCCATCAGCAGCAGACGATCACTTCAGTGCGCGTGTACTCGGGGGCGGATGGGAGTTTCATCCTGTTTCAGGATGACGGGACAACATACACGTATGAGAAGAGTGGCGGCTTCATCACGAAACTGACTTGGGACAACGCTGCACATAACCTCAAACATGAAGGTGCTCCGGCGTGGACTGGATCGGATCGGTCTGCAGTAACTGTAATAGGCAAATAGAAGGCATACGTTTCCGCACCTTCGGCTTCGTTTCCTTCACCTCGTTCCTTGCCCCATTCAATTGGAGCTTCGGCACCAATTTTCAGCAAGGACAGGTTTGCACCAAGGTTTGCACCCAGTTGGCGATCTGTGGGCAGGCGCGGGGGGGACCCGCGCACGCCTTTGCACCTATGGCGATAGAGAACATGGCTAGACGTATTTGCAGGGCAGCTTTGCCTCCAACACTTTCTCCAGCCATAAAAAAGAGAATTCCTCGTTCCACAATGGAACAGTTCCCGGCGACCAAACCTGGAACCGTTCTTGGAACCGTTTGTCGCGGAATGCACTCCAACACAGGCATTTGGCTTCGACTAAGTCATTGAAAAACACGTGTACGCGTCCTGCCCCAAACCGGCTGTCAATCGGATGTACGCGTCGACAATTCATAGCGCGATCTTTTATTTCGCGAGGGTTCGTTAAGGGTTCGATAAGGCTTACTCGGAGCTCTATTTGTTCTTGCAATAGCCATCCGTGCCGTTTCGTTTCAATCAGTTACTTCTTCGCCAAATCCTGAAAAGGCTGGCGGCGGTTCGATTCCGTCCCTGGCCACCATTGCCCCAAGTTGCTGGCTTTGTAAGCTCAACCAAGAGTCTAGGAGCCACTCTTCGCTCTTGCATACACGCGATTCTCCCGATCTCACGCATTTATACTGCCTCACTTTATACACATGACCCCGATTCGTTCGAAGCAGAGCAGGCTGTCTTTCCTAGTTGTCGGAAACTGAAGCTTCAGAAACGCTCTCAAGGAGAGCCTCAACTTCGTCCTGCGTAGGTAACGATGGTTGAGCACCATGGCGGGTGACCGATATCGCTGCGGCTGCAGCCGCAAAACGCGCACACTCATGGATCGCATAATCCCTCATAAGCGCAACTGCAAACGCGCCGTTATACGCATCTCCCGCGGCAGTCGTGTCGCGGGTAGCAACCTTAAATGCTTCAGCCCTGCACCGCGTTCCATCGGCAGCTGCGATCATTGCGCCGTCTGCGCCTCGCTTGAGTACGACTTTTCGAACGCCATACGAAAAAAGTCGATTGAGAATCTCTTCGGGACTTCCGTCGCCGGCATAGAATTCGGCTTCCGTTTGATTTGGCGTGAACCACTGCACATTCTTCAGAATGGAAGAGTTCAATGTACGCGCCGGCGCCGGATCGAGCATCAGCGGAATCTTGTGTTCCGAGCAGAGAAGCGCGAGCGCTTGTACAGTTTCGATCGGGATTTCGAGTTGGGATAAGACGATCCCGGCTTCGCGAATCAGTTCCTTATTTCGCATGAGGTAGTCGGTAGTGACGTGCGCGTTCGCGCCTGGAGTGACTATGATGGAATTCTCTCCGGTTGCGCTCACAGCGATGCTGGCAGTACCGCTCGGGCCTGGAACACGAGTGACTCTTGCGGTGTCGACACCATAGCGACGCAGCGTTGCCAACAACTCCTGACCAAACAGATCTTCGCCAACAGCTCCCAGGAGCACACAAGGATGGCCGAGCCGCGCCACGGCGACCGCCTGGTTGGCGCCCTTGCCACCCGAGTGGGTTTGGAAGCCGCAACCCGTAAGCGTCTCACCCGGACGCGGTATTCGCTCTACCTGCGTGACAAGGTCCATGTTGATGCTGCCGACCACAACGATTGGTTTCATGCAAGAGGTCCCTGAATCCTTTAATAAAGAGGAGCGATGGCGATGGCGGCGAGCCCGGCAACGAAGCAGGCGAACATTGCAATCAGGAGATTGCGCACGCGCGTCGTCGGCGACGCAAACTCGCGCCAGACGAACACTCCCCAGCCGGCTGACACCATAGTGGCGCCTTGTCCTATGGAATAGGAGATGGCAGGGCCGACAAAGTTGACGCGAGAGGCTACGAAATTGAGCGTCGCTCCTGCAACCCAGACTATGCCGCCAAAAATTCCCGCCCAATGCCATGCCGCTGATGCCGAGGCGTAGCCACTCATGCTAACTGGCACACCACCATCGATTGGTTTGCGCATGAAGAGATAGTTCACGGGGATCGCGCAGAGTGCGCAGCCGATCACAAAAAATAAGCAGGTCGCATAAGGACCCGGCGCGTTGGGCACACTCATTGACTTGCTCACCAGCGGATAGAAGCTGCCCATCAGCACTCCCGATAAGAGGCTGATAACGACTCCGCGCACATTGCCGCCGCGACGTTGTCCGCTTTCGTGAGTGCGATACGCGAGCGCGTCGCACACAATTGCGATCACGACCAGGGCGATGCCTCCGAACAGCAGCAGTGGGTTTCCCTTAGGCGCAATGATGTAGCTGCTCAGCGCACCGACGATAAGTGCCAAACCGATGCCGATCGGAAACGCCACCGCCAGTCCGGCAATCTCGATCGCCGCAACAAGCAACAGGTTTGCCACGTTAAATACCGCTCCACCAATTGCTGCCATGATGATCGAATAAGTGGGGGCGCTGGCGATGTCATGCAGGAACACCGGGCCAACACTGCCCATCGATCCGAGGGTGAAGCCGAAGGCGATGATGCCGAGGATCAGCCCGATAATGTAGTCCCAGTAAAAGAGCTGAAATCGGTATCCCGGGCAGAGCTTCATGGTATTGGCCCATGAACCCCAGCACAGCATGCTGCCAATCATGAACAGCAGCGCGGCTAGATAAGTCGGCGGCAGATACATGGAACCTTTCGTGACGGCGGTGGAGATAAAATGCGAATGAAACGTTTCATTCGCGGCACCTACGGTACCTTTACTGCCGCCATAGTGTCAACAGTGTTTCTTCGCAACGCGCTAAGCAACCGTTTACACTGCGTCTCGGGAATCAATGGCCACGATTAAGGAAATTGCGAAAGCCGCAGGTGTCTCGATCGGTACTGCGTCGAACGTGATTAATGGACTTTCCACGGTTCGCGCAGCCTCACGCAAACGCGTGCTGGACGCGATCGACACCCTCGGCTATCAGCCCTCGATGTTGGGCCGAGCGCTGCGTAAAGAGAAGACGAACATGATCGTGATGATCGTCCCCGACATTACGAACCCATTCTTTCCTGCGGCGGTGCGCGGCGCTGAGGATATCGCTTTTCAGAACGGTTACCGGCTCGTCCTTTGCAATTCCGACAATGATTCCTCAAAGGAAGCTAGCTACATACGCGAGATGCAGACTTACCGCCCGTCGGGTCTGATCATCGTGCCCGCCGAGCAAAGTCGTAGCCTCGAAGGCGCGAAAGCATATGTGAAGGCCGGATCGGGCGTCGTGTACCTCGATCGTATTCCCCCAAAGTGGCACGGTGACTGTGTCACTAGCGCGCACGAAGAGGGAGCCTACGCGGCAACCCGCCATCTCATCGAGATTGGCCACTACCGCATCGCCACCATCACTGGGCCCCTAACCGCCACCAGCGCAATCGCGAGACTAAATGGCTATCGACGAGCCATGAAAGCCGCGCGGTTGAGTGTGCCCGCGAACTACATTCAAGAAGCCGAATTCAACATGCCATCAGGACATGCAAAAGCGACTCTACTTTTGCAGACGGTGCCCAGACCTACGGCGATCTTCGCCGGCAACGATCTGATAGCTCTTGGAGTGTTGACGGCGATTCGCGAGGCTAAGCTCGAATGTCCCCGCGAAGTTTCGGTTGTCGGATTTGATAACCTCGCCGAGAGCGATGTCACATTACCCACGCTCACCACAGTCGATCAGTCTGCATATCAGCTCGGAGCCCAGGCTGCGCAGGCTGTGATTGAGCGTGCAGGACGGAAGAGTGGCCCAGCTCGCCACATCGTGCTAGCACCCCAGCTGCGTGTAAAAGGCTCGACTGCTCCCCCACCCGGAAACAATATGAAGAGCCGTTCCGCGCGAAGTCGGCATTAAATTGCTACTTTGCTGGTGCCGCATCTACAACGCAGCGAAAGCCAATGGTTGCCGCGCGATCGCGACCCGGCGCCATCATCAAATATTTGCCGTGCTGGTGCAGCTCATAAGCTTGTGGGAAATACCACACCGATCCCGTCGGGCGGTAGTAGCTGCCGCCGCGCAATACAGCCGCGCGTGTGTGCTCGTCAGAATACTCATCGGTCCACTGCCACACATCACCGACTAGATCCTCCACACCAAACGGGCTGGCAGCTTGCGGATGCGCGGTTACATCAGCAGGACCGCTGGCTTCACGCGAGCGGTTGACCGGCGGAACCATTTTCGCGTCCCACTGGTTGCCCCAAGGATAGGTGCGCCCATCGGTGCCTTGCGCTGCAAGCTGCCACTCCCACTCGTGCGGCAGGCGCTTGCCGGCCCAGGCAGCATAGGCACGCGCGTCTTCCAGCGATACCCACGTGACTGGCCGATTAGTCCAACCCTCCGGATAGCTCCCATTCGTCCAGTCCTTTAAGAAATTGTGATCGTCCTTCGGGTGGTAGTGAGTAGCATCAATGAATTTCTTAAACTGGTCGTTGGTGACCGGGTACTTGTCAATAAAGAAGCTTGCCACCTGCATGATGTGGTGGTGATGCCGGCGCGCCTCATTCTCCCACGGATATTGAAAGTCGACGCCGGCGAGATTGCCTCCTTCGATCTCAACGCCGTCAACGTCAAATTGGTATTCCGTTGCGGGAATTTTGACCATGCCTTCGGGGGCGGACGAGGCCGGTTTCGTCGACTGGATCGCGGTCATTGTCTGCGGCAACACCGTCCACTGCTTCGAGAAGCTGTCGAGGCGGACGGAGTTAAGCTGCTTCATCTCGCGCAAGAATGCATCGAGGGCCGCATCCGAGCTTGTCGTCGCCAGCAGCGCGCCGAATCCTTTCGCTTCTATCGGGAAGCTCAGCGTGATGTGGTCGCCGTGCACCTCGGGCTTCAACTCAACTCCGTGCCAGACGTCAAAGTAACGTAGCCCGGTTGTGTTTGGCAGTGATATCTGTTCGCGGTCGACGTCGTATTCGTTGCGGTTGATGATCGTCCATAGCGTGCGCTCTTGCGCAGGCCACTTGCTTGCATAGACCTCGAAGCGAAGCATCGGCGCGTGCGGCTCCCAGCCTTCGCTCACGAGCAGTGGCGCGAAGTAGCGCTCGATCTTTGCGATCCGTCGGATCGTTTCAGCATCTCGCGATGTGAGCCCGTTCCAGATCCCCCAGATGTTCTCCCATGTCTCCATCCCGATGCCGTTGAAGAACGCGTATTGCAGATCAACGTTCTTGTCGCGCTGCCAACGATCGGAGATGTTTGTCATGTGGCGATGCTCGAGCCACTTGTATTTGTCGACATATTCTGGTCCGGCAACGCCGAGATATTGCCGCATCGGACCGGACTGCTGAATGGGATTCGCGGGCACCGCTTGCGCCCAGTCCATGTTGTTGTAGGCGAGCGCTTCGTCTTGCGTGAGGTGTTCGGGTTCGAATGCGAGAGGATGTCCAGTCTTGTCCGACGCGATACGGAACAAGCGCGGAACAGCGTTCATGGTGTCACCGTTCACTCCATCGGCGCCGACAGCCGCCAATTCTTCCGCAAGCCCTTCAGCTTCCGGCTTGCCGACATCGCGCGTTCCCTGATCCCAGAGCATGATTGGAAACAGCACCCGCACTTTACGGGCGTGGAAATCCGCAACCATCTGGCGGATGCCGGCGATCCCGCCCGGCATGTCACGAAACATGTCAAATTGATTGCGGCTATCAATGCCGATGTTCGGATAAGTCGGCCAGATGAGCACGGCGTCGATGCCGCCGTAGCGTTTCTCCAGATCGTCGAGGTAGCGGTTGACGGTGTACTTGCCTGCGACCGGATCGTAGAAGTATCGGTCCTCGATCATCATCTGCGGCTGCATGAAGCTGCTCTGCGTCCACTTCAGCTCCGGACGGTCATATTCAGATCCGTCGTAGCCGATGCGAACCAGCTGTTCGTGCCGCCAGCGGTGCATGTCGGCGATCCAGCGCGGGAACTCTTCTGGTTTCGAGGGACCTTCAATCAGCGACGCGCCGACCACGTGCACGTTCGGGTCCTGCCCATGCGCCGGTAACGTTATGCCAATAATCGACAAGTACAACCCGAAGCCAACAGCAACGCGGCAGTTCACCATCCGCCTCCATGGAACCTAGTAGCTCAAACGCAATCCGAACTGCATGATTCGTGGCGCACTGGCGCCGCCGATCGTGCCGAATTTCGGGCTGCTCATCACACCGTTCGGATTATCCAGATTCACGTTATTAAACAAGTTGAATACCTCCGCCCGGAACTGTAATGCGGTTCTCTCGCCGTAGAGTTTGAACGTCTTAAATGCGGAGAGATCGGTATTCACATAATCCGGACCGATCAGGGCGTTGTACTGCGTATTGCCGAAGGGAACACCTGCCGGCACCTTCGCGAATGCCGCGGTATTGAAGTAGTGCGCGATCTTGGCCGCGCGGCTTCCATTATCTATGGCGTAAGGATCTCCGATGGTATCCGGGCGGTCGTTGGTATTGCCATCGAGACTCGAGTCCACACCGGAAGTAATGTTGAAAGGCGATCCGGTGTGAAGAGTGGTCACACCGTTGAGCTGCCATCCGCTCAGCACCTGAGTTCCGAAATCACCGAGCGCGTGAAGGTCGGGCAGGGCATAAATATACGAAACCACAAAGTTGTGTCGAATATCGAGCGCCGAGAGTCCGCGACTGCTGGCCAGGTCATAGTCGTTGACCACCGGACCTTGCGCAATTGCCTTCGACCAGACGTAGCTTGCGAGCATTGAGAAGCGATTGCTGAAAGTGTGCTTCAGCGTCATCTGCATGGAGTTGTAATTGAAATTGGAACCGAATACGACCTGCGAGATTTGGCCGAAGGTGTACTTGGTCGGTGTTGGCTCATACGGACGACGCGCGTTCAAGCCGGCCGTAGTGGTGGAAGCGCCCGGCGCATAAATCGCAGCGTTCGCGTCGTGAGTGATGTTGAAATGCCGTCCTCCGTTTCCCACATACGACAGTTCAGCACTCCAGCTCGAACCCAACTGCTGTTGCAATCCCAATGAATACTCCTGCACATAAGGAATGTTGTCTGCACCGGGTTCAAGACCAAAGATCGTTGCGCCCGAAGTGAACTTTGCATTCGAAGGATCGGGATTGTAAGGGAAGGGGCTGACGCCCGGAGCATACGGATTCACAAGGTTCGGCGTCTTCGAGACGTTTATGGTGAGCGAATATGGTTGCTGCACAAGATTGTTTGAAACTGCGACCTGATCAATCGCCGCGTCGAAGATGCCGTACGAGCCACGCAACGACGTCTTGCCATTGCCGAACACGTCATAGGCGAACCCGAATCGAGGAGCGAACGTGTTAAACGGCGTCTTGAAAATTCCATCGGGAATACCAGGATCGCCCGAGAACACGAGTCCTAAAGGAGCTGTGGGGAAGCGCGTTGACTGCATGTTTGGTACGAACGTCGCCGTATCGTTCTGGCCGGTATACATCGGGAAACATTCCCAGCGCAGGCCGAAGTTCAGCGCCAAGCGGCGCGCCACGCGCCAGTTGTCTTGGACAAACAGCGATGGATCCTGAGAGTGGCTGCGGAAGAAGACGCCATTGTTCTGGCGCAGAGAGGACGCTTTACCGAGCAGGAAATCACCGAGCGCGTTCCCGGTCGTCGTGCCGGCGAAGGTAAAAAGTCCGTTCGACGCTGCGCCACCAGTGCTCGCGAACTTGTCCCAAATGTAAGATCCGCCGAACTTCAGCTCATGTCGTCCCAGTGACCAGTTAAACGTGTCGGCCGCTCCGAGCGATGACGACGGCAGATTGTTCGGGCCGCCATTGTTCGTGCCCATCGCCCAGTAGCCGGTAATAGTGAAAAACGGAACGGCGTTGTAGTTGCCGCCCATCGGAGCCTGGCTGCCGAGGTCCGGAAGAAAATGTTGGTTTCCGTAGATGTTCGAAATGATGTAGTGGTTCAGAGAATAGAACAGCCTTAGATCATTCACCTTCGTCGAAGATACGAGCCAGGTGTCGTTGACTACAGCGTTGTATTGGCCTTCGTAGTTTTGCATGCCGGCGTAGCTAAGGATCTGATTGCCAGTCGCCGTGGGATTTAGCGACGTGCCCCGCGATTCGAAGTACGTCCCCGACAGCTTGTGAGACGGAGTGAGCTGCCAATCAATTCGGGCCATACCCTGGTCCGAGTTTAGGTTTGCATTCGAAGACTGCTCCGGCGGACGACCTGTGGTCGGGTCCGCCAGTGGAACGAACTTAAGCAGATTCTGCGCGACGGGATCGAGCAGGTTCTGGCAGATCACGCCTTGCACGCCATTGCACGAATAAAACGTGCCATTCGGCTGCTTCGGCCAGAACTTGCTGGGCATCGCCGAGAAATCGCCTTGCGCTTCCGCCGGCGTCGGAGTGACCAGGCTGCTCGAGCCAATGATCACCGGCGTGTGCACGCGAAGGCCCTGATACGACAAAAAGAAGAATGCCTTGTCACGACGGATCGGGCCGCCAAAGGTCGCGCCGAACTGGTTCTGCCGAAGCGGCGTTACGCTTGTGTCGAAGTAGTTCTTCGCGTTCAGAACATCGTTGCGCAGGTAGTCATACGCGACGCCATGGAATGAATTCGTACCAGAACGCGTGATCACGTTCACCACGCCGCCAGGCGAGCGGCCGAACTCGGCGTCGAAGTTGCTGGTGAGAATGCGAAATTCCTGGAGCGCGTCGGGATTCGGCAACAGGTTGCCGCCGAATCGCCAGAGATTGGCGTCATACGAACCGTCAAGATAGAACCCAGTGTTGTTGGTTGGAATCGCGTTCACACTCAACTGCGCGCCTTGACGCGAGCCAGTTGCAACGTCTGGTTGATAGTTAGTCACGCCGGGTACAATCTGGACCAAGTCATACGCGTTTCGCCCATTCAACGGCAGATCCTGGATGCGCTTCTCGTCGACGGTCGTGCCTATCTGCGACTCACGCGTATCGACCAAAGTTGTGCCGGCCTCAACCGTCACCTGCTGCTCCGCCGATCCAAGCTGCAATGCAAAGTTCACGTGCACACTCTGATTTGCATCCAGCCTGACGCCGCGCTGCGTTTGCGACTTGAACCCCGTCATCGTGATCGACACCTCGTAGTCTCCGGGATCGAGCACGGTGAAGGTGTAGTCTCCCGAGTCGGTTGATTCGACCGTCTTGATTACGCCGGTTTGCAGGTTGCGTGCAGACACGGTGGCGTGCGCGAGAACAGCGCCGGATGGATCAGTCACAGTGCCATAGATGGATCCGGTCGTGGCCTGGCCAATTGCAAAGCTGGAGAGAAGAATGAAAGTGACGCTCAGCAGAAGGCAAGAAACAGCAGCGCGACGGAGAACGTTGCCAGGGTTCAAGAAGACCTCCATGGCGGACGCGTGCATCGCGACGTTGGTCCACCGTTGAAATTGATCGCATGCCACCTGCAAGACCACTTGTTGATGATCCATCGGAGCGGGTGGAACGATTCAAATGAATCGTTTCATTTTCATGCGCGAGAAAGCTTATAACTCGTCATTGAGCACTGTCAACCAGGAAAAAATGAGTGCGCGGCAAGAACGCCGCTCAGCGCGAAGCATGCATCGCGGCACTCTGAACGCGCGATACGCTCACCGACTTCACGCAGCGGAAACCGATGTGGTTGCTTGCGCTCGAAGGTTCGCCCTTGCCGCGCGAGCCGACAAGGTACCGCGTGCAGTACTGCTCAGTGCAGAGGAACGAGCCGCCGCGCTGGACGCGTTTCTGTACGCCGCGCTCTGAGGGATCGAACGATGATGACGGGCCTCGTGGGTTTCGCGCTACTGTTCCGGCGATTCGCGCGTAATAGTCGGGACGGTACCAGTCCGAAATCCACTGCCACACGTTGCCTGACATGTCGTACAAGCCATATGCATTCGCGGGAAAACTTCCGACTGGTGCGATCCCGCTGAATCCATCTTCGGCGCTATCGTGGCTGGGAAACTCACCTTGATGAGTGTTGGCCATCCACCGCCCCGCTGGCATTAAACTGTCGCCCCACGCATAGTGCTTGCCCGCGAGTCCGCCTCGCGCCGCAAACTCCCACTCTGCTTCGGTAGGCAGGCGCTTCCCTGCCCACTTTGCGTATGCGACTGCATCCTCATACGCGATCTGCACGACCGGATAGTTCGCCCTTCCCTTAATACTGCTGCCCGGACCGACAGGATGGCGCCAGTTCGCGCCCGGAACGTAGCTCCACCATTGATAGGGATCATCGAGTGATGTGACCTTCGCGGGCGGACGAAAGACGATCGCGCCAGGCACAAGTTTTTCGCGAGGTGCGTCGGGGAACTCGGCTGCAGTGGGTTTGCGCTCGGCAACTGTCACATAATGTGTCACGGCGACAAAGCGGGCGAACTCGGCGTTGGTGACATCGGTCTTGTCCATCCAAAACCCATCGACATAGACGCGATGTATGGGACGCGCATCGTCCATCGCCTCGCGCCCGCCATGCGGCAATGCGCGCGGATCGTCGAGTCCCATCGAAAATTCTCCGCCTGGCACCCACACCATTCCCTGCGGCGCGGGCCCGGGCGGCTTCCTCATGTTCGCTTTCGTCGGAAGAAATAGGCTGCGCTGAGCGGCGACGAGAGTCGCCGTCATCAGCAGGCAAGCAAATGCAAACCGCAACTTCATCTCAGATCCAAACTAGGAATGTTCGTCGTTATGCGCGCGGCTGTTGTTCTGAGCCGGTCGATGCACTTCGATGGTGATGGTGCCGATAGTCCCGGTGAAGTCATACGGCACTTTGTAGTGTTCGCTCACTGCGGAGCCGAGGTCGCGGCCGACATCGAGCGACTCCGATGCTGACCAATATCCACCATTTGCCGGGATATTCACGAAGTTTGTCGACGCCTCCTGTTTGCCGTTCAGGCTCAGCGTTCCGCTGCCGGGGAACGGCGACGCGCCGGACGCAGGAGTCGTGTCCTGATGCTGTGCTGCAGCCGGAGTTACTTCAACAACGATGGTCGAGTGTCCGCGCGGAAGCGCGCTCGACGAAACCAACTCGCCCGAGGGATTGCCCCAGGAGTTAATTTCAAAATGCACGCGCCCGTTCTGCACGTATAACGTAAAACCGCCGTAACGTCCACCGTCAGCGAGCAGCACTCCTTCGGCATCGCCACTTGGATTTTCGATTTCCGCAGTGATCGTGTATCCCGTCCCGGCTCCAGTGCGAACGTTCATCGTGCCGCCAAGCCGATCAACACCACTGCGAAATACAAATTTCGTGCGCGTATCTTCCGGACGATCGATCAGGTGCCGCAGCGGCAGGATTGGATAAACGTGAGTGCGCCTCGCCTCCTCGTCGAAGAGTGACTTCATCTCGGCGAGCTTCTGCGGATCTTGGTTGGCGACATTATCGGCCTGACTGAAGTCGTTGTTGAGGTTGTACAACTCCCATGGATGCGTGGTCGCGGCGAGGAGCTTGTCTGCCTCGTAACCCGGGCTGCCGATGCGGTCCCAGGAATTGCGCAGCAGATCGCCGGCCCACCATCCATTCTTATAGATCGCTCTGTTCCCATTAGTCTCGAAGATCTGCACATGATGACGACTCTTCGCATCGGGCTGGTCCCAGGTGTAGTCGAGGGCCACACCTTCCAGTGCCGTTTGTTTCACACCGTCGATTGCAGCCGGCGGCCTGATTCCAGCAGCCTCGTAGATCGTCGGCGCGATGTCAGTGAGATGTCCAAACTGGCTGCGTATCCCGCCAACACGCTTGATGCGCGCGGGCCACGAGATCACCATCGGATCGCGAGTGCCGCCGAGGTGTGAGGCGTCCGTCTTCGTTCCGCGAAATGGAGCAGTCAAAGCCCATGCCCATGGCGCCGCCGAAGCATTCATGAACATCTCGCTGCCCAGTTCATCTTCGATCTGCACGCGCTGCGGAATGCTCTTTAACTTTCCGCTAATCTGCCGCGCATCGTAACCAGTCGGCCCATCCTCAGCGCTCCCGCCGTTATCGCCAAAGATCTCGATGACCAGCGTGTTGTCGCTCTTCCCTTCTTCGTCGACCGCATTGAGTAAACGCCCGATCGCGGCATCTGTTTGAGCGGTGAATCCCGCGTACACTTCAGCTTGACGTGCGAGCAGTTGCTTTTCATCCGAAGTGAGCGAATCCCAGGCTGCGAGCCCTTGCGGACGTGGATTGTCCTTCGCATCTGCTGGGATGATTCCCATCTTCTTCTCGCGCTCGAAGTTTTCCGCGCGCAGTTTGTCCCAGCCTTCATCGAACTTACCCTTGAACATATCCACCCACTTTTTTGGCACGTGGTGCGGAGTGTGGGTTCCAGGCGTCGCAAAGTAGATGAAGAACGGCTTGTCAGGAAAGACGGCATTCTGCCGATGCAGCCAGCGAATGGCGTCGTCGGTCATGGCTTCTGTGAGATCGTAGCCTTCAGGTCCGGGCTCGATGGATGTGGTGTTGCGCATCAGCAGCGGCGTGTACTGGCTGGCAAAGGCTCCGAGAAATCCATAGAAATACTCAAAGCCCAGTCCTGTCGGCCAATGATCAAACGGGCCGGCGGGATTTATCTCCCACACCGGCGTCAGATGCCACTTTCCCCAAGCTCCCGTACTGTACCCGTTCTCCGTGAGAACTTTCGCGATCGATGCGGAATTTGCCGGCCACCAAGTGTTGTATCCGGGATAACCCTGCCCATGCTCCGCGATGGTTCCAAAACCGATTTGATGATCATTACGTCCTGACAGCAGTGCCGCACGGCTCGCCGAACATATCGAGTTCACATGGAAAGTGTTGTAACGCAAACCGCGTGCAGCGAGCTTATCGAAGCTTGGTGTTGGAACGGGACCGCCAAAAGTCGATGTGGTGCTAAAGCCGACATCATCGACCAGAATCAGAACGACGTTGGGAGCCCCCTTTGGCGGATGGACCACCTCGGGCCATGACGGAGTAGATTTCCGTTCGTCGCGATTGATTTTGCCCGCGAAGCCGGGAACCTGTAATGACGGCTGCGCGAAAGATTGGGCCGGCTGCTGTTGTGCGCTCGCGGGAGCGCCGAGCGCAAGCACTACGGAGAAAGAGAGCCAAAACCGAACCTCACGCCAGAGAGGTACCGAAGCCCGCACGACCAAAGAGCTCATGGGGCGGCATTGTACGCGAAAATATGAATCGTTTCATTATTCTTCTTAAGCTCGATATTTTCTTCTGAATCCGTGTCCTCGAGGGACCGCGGGTTTCGAGTCCTAACATCAACAGAATCGCCTGTGAAATACTGATGCACTCTTAACGAGAGGGCCGTGGCTCCCCAGCGTGAGCACTGCGGTTTCGATGCCGAGAGCCTCCGCCAAACCGGGAGTTCTCGTTTGTGACTCAAAGCAACGCCTTCAGCTCCGATTCGAAGACGTTGGTGTATTCGAAGCCGATAACCTTTTTGCGAAGAATCCCACTACGATCGTAGAGAAAAGTTGTAGGTAAACCTTCGAGGCCGCCAAATTTGTTAAGGAGATCATCGGTCGCTATCACTAATGGATAATGAACTCCGATCTTCTTCGCGAACTTCAATGGATCCTCGGTGTCGGCCATCATGTTGGCTTTGAATCCAACCACCGCAAAGCCCCTGGGACCATACTCCTCTGCGAGCTTTTCATAGCCCGGCATCTCTTTTTTGCAAGGCCCGCACCAGGTCGCCCAGATGTCGATCAGCACAACCTTGCCTCGAAGATCGGCAGTCGAGATTTCTTGACCTTGAAGATCGGTTGCGGAAAAATCCGGCAGACGAGAGCCAACCTCGCCTGCCTTGATCTTAGTTTCTTTCGGCTTCATCGAACTCGCCGAATGATTGCATCCCACGAATGCGGCCAGGCAGACAATCAGTATCCAGAATTTCAATTTCTCTATTCCTTTTTCTGCACTTCGAGAAGCAGCAGCTTCAACTCTTTTGGAAGCTCCGGCTTCTTTTTGCCTGCAGGTTTCTTGTACAACTGTCCGCGAACCGTGACCTCGGTCGCGGTGCCCACGAGCGGTTCCAATTGTTTCGCCAACTCATTCGGCTCCAGCGTGAACGACTGATTCGGCTCCACCTGCAATGCCAGTTTTCCTAATGAGTCCTTCACGATCTTCCCGCGTGCTATCAGATCCAGCTCGGCGGTGCTAACGCCGCTGTCGTAGGTTGCTTTCAGGAGCTGAATGGGATCGATATGTCCATCTTCCTTGGGAGTGACATCGACTTTGCCATCCAACAAGTTCACATCCACTTTTTGAACGCCAGACTGGCGCCCGAGGTGCTGCTTCACCCCATATGCTCAAAAGTTTCACGTCATGCCTTCAACGCGCATTTCGATGTGCTTCACCTGCGCTTTCGCCACAGGCACCACAACCATCGCGCCAAGCAAAACCACAGCGAGCGCGATTCGATGCATACTCATGTTCACCTTTTCCTTTCTGCTAGCGATGTACTCGAAATTGCTGCGTAATTCCGAAACTGATGTGATGGCTCACAGGCATGAATGCCGGGCCCGTCGAGCGAGCCAAGTCCCAATCGACGCCAACCCACAGATGCATTCCCGGATGCACGCCGAAATAAGTGGTGATTCCGCTCAGCAGGACATCGCCACCGCTGCCTGCCTGCCTGACTCCGGCGATCCGGTCATCCTGGAAGTGTTGCCAGGTGAGCACCGGTCCGATGAACCACTCGCGCGACCCGTCTTTGGCTTCGTACGGCCGATATGAAAGCCAAAAACGCGATTCGACCCCGCTGCCCAGACGCGTCGTCTGTGTTCCTTCCGAACGAACGAGTGAATGGAAATCTTCGTCAGCCACGAGCCGTCGAAGATTGAACAAGCCGGTGTACGTCCAGTCTGCCGCGACGAAGAGATCGGTCGATCCGGAACCTGCCTGCAGACCGGCAGGCAAACGCGTTCCGGTTGCCGCGCTGAAATCCGTTCTACCGGTCGGCAGTTTTGGCCCAACTGTGAACGACGCCTGTGTAGTTCCCCGCGGCGAGTCCCGGCGATAGAAGCGGTATTTCACCAGCAGCATCGCATCGCCGAGTCCCGTTTCGGTACCAGCCGATGCGCCTCCGTTCTTGAATCTGTGCGTCACGATCGGAACGAGGACTGTCACATCGAAGTCAGGATGGAAGCCCCAGGTGAAATTGAATGTGGCTTCGTGCGATAGCGTCGGACGAGCAGTGGCGGGAATGCTGCCCGAAGTCCCTGTCGCCCTCCGCATAAGAAACACCGAGCTGTAGGATATGAGCCCGCCGCCGGGAAACAGCGTAGGCGCAGTCTCCGGCGCAGCTCCCTGTGCGACCGCTGTCGAGGCACACAGCAAGGTAAGCAGGCCAAGAGCGATTCGAATAGGAAAAGCATTTCGCATCAAATCCGTCCTTATGATGAAAAGGCGCGTGATGAAGAGACAGGTGATGGAACACGAGTACGCGAACGCGCAGGAGCGCGCCAGGACGGAGTAATCAGATTCTCAGAACGGGACTAGGCTGTTCACGGCATGGCGGCGGAGAAGGATCGAGGAGCCATTCAGCAGCAACCTTATTCTCGGCGTGCCAATTAACCAGGATGGGACTTGGAATTGCGATTGGAAAAATTGCGGTTGCCGTGGTCTCTGCAGAGGCCAACGCCGGCTGTGCTGTCTGCGTCGTTTTCTTGCAGCAGGGATGATCGAACGCGGTGGACTCGCTGCATTGCCCAGCCATAGCTTTGCAGCAGGCCTGTTCCTTCGGGCTGAGGACTTCACCCGGGAGCAGACACCGCAGAGCAGGCGCAGTCATCCACATAAAAAGAATAACGACAACGAACCCAGATCGCGCCTTGCCCATCGAGTTCATCGTAACAAAAAACGAAATGGATCTGTGTAGGGCCTCCGCACCACACGAAGATGGCCCAGAGTGGGTATCAAGCTCTCATCACGACAGCACAGAAGTTTCCGCTCCCTGAAAAGCCTTCTTCGAAGATAGCTGGCATTCATGAGCATAAAAATTGGGCAGCTCACGTCGTGCGTTTGAATGCATCGTTCCATCGACGTGCTCCTCGCGCCTGAAGAAGACCCGCTCAATTTGGCCTGGCAGGACTGCACGAAGCTGCCCTTCACTATCGGAGTGCACTCACGCTCGTTGAGCTAAGATGGCGGTCTATCCGCGAAGTTGCCTCAAACGAATGGCCGTTCTTTCACCGACGCTTGCAGATCGCACGATTTCTCGTAAGTTGAGCGCAGCAGGGCTTCGTCTTCAGGCGAGAGCTTTAGATTTTTCGTCAGCAGCAACTGCAGATTGGTGTGCAGTACCACCGCCTGTGATTCATAGGTGTGATAGAAATGCCGAATCTGCTCCACCAGAGAGCGGAGCTGGCGCTCACGCCGATTATTGCGCCAAAGCAGCCAGCCAATGAAGAACCCGAGTAGAACGAACAAAAGGCGGTAGATCATCATCACCGGATGGCCGCCGACTTCGCCCGTGATCGATTGTCCCTCGCCGCGAGCGTCGAGAGCTGTGTCCAGAACCGCCGCCGCAATACCGAACACAACGCCGTAGATGATTTCCTTGTAGTCGCTAGGCATCGAGTGTGGCGAAGACGTTCAACTTACCGCATCGCCATCAACCCTGTCCAACCTTGTGGCCTACATTCTGACGAACCGTAGTTCCTGCGGCAGTCACTGTGGCATAAGGGGGAGTGACACGAACCAGCGCTCGTCGGTGGATCCGCTCAGTTCACTTCACTTCGGCTTCTCTATATCCAGTGGAAGCTGGAGGGTGCCAACCCGGCCGTTGATGATGTCCCACAGTGCGATGTAGAGGTAGTCCTCCCCTTTTGGCAAATTGATCTGCTGGTCGAAGCTAAACTTTGCCGTGGGACTCGCTTTTGCATTCTCCTCGTTTAGGGAGAAGGTGAGTTTCTCGGCAACGCTTGCTGTCAAACCTCCGAAGTGGTTAAACGCGAGAACGGCGGCCCCGATGCTGATCTGAGTCTGCCCGTTCACCACCTCCCGCGTAACCGCGTCGAATGGAACCGTGTAACGCACGGCATACGGTGTCTCATTTCGTTTTGGCGGGCGAGCAACCTCTGTGGATTGCACTGGAACTTGAGGCTGGATCGCCGTAGACGG
This sequence comes from Terriglobales bacterium, assembly GCA_035764005.1. Lineage (NCBI taxonomy): Bacteria > Pseudomonadati > Acidobacteriota > Terriglobia > Terriglobales > Terriglobales bacterium. The sequence continues at coordinate 38,812 of DASTZZ010000053.1, read as the reverse complement.
CTGCATCGTGGTCGATGGCTGCACGCGCGCTTCAAAGATGATCGGTTCCGTGTGTCTGTCAGGACCCTCTACCGTTTCACCGTGAGCGCGCAAAACTATTCTTGTCTTACGCGGAGGACGGGATGTGCCGGTACCGTCGTCGAAATAGCCGCGTCGATAACTGAGGTGATACGAACCTCCATCCACTGCAATCTTCACCTTGTGCCATTTGTCGTTCGCCTTCAAATTATCTGGGCGATACGTGAGCGTGTAGAAATGGGAGTCGGTGCCCAGGGTGTGCGATGCTATCTGGGCCAGGCCATTGTTGTTGTACCAGGCCTGCCCGCCGGTGGCTTCTGCCATGTCAGCCATCAGCATGTGCTGCTGGGCTTCGATCATGCCGGTCCTCAGCATGGGCTGTCGTGCGCTCGCAGGGAAGATTTCTACGGTAAGCCCGCGCGCATCGATCGGATACAGCGCGATCCGCTCGGTCTCGAGCTCGTCGTAGATTTCGCGTAGAGATTGGTACGACGGCATCCTGCTTGGATCGGGATTCAAAAAAAGATTTGAGCCTCCAGTGAACCAGAGCACGTTCTTGCGGCCGGGCATCTGGCTCAAGAACGCCGCCATCTGCAGCAGAGTCCCGCGGTCGCTCGCCCGCCAGGAGCCAGGTTGACGCAGGTGCGGTATCGCTCGATGAATCGCGGTTAACAGCAGATTGTGGTCAGAAGTGAAGTTCTGCAGAAGGATCGTTCCGTCGACTGCGCGCTGGTAAATCGCAACCGACTGATTCGTGGGCAGCGCGTTCACAAACCTCGTCATTTCCTGATTCAGGACCATCTGATCGACAATATCGATCGTCGTGGTATCGATCAGAATTGCATTGATCGATGGAGGCAGATGCCGCAAATACGCATTGCTGAACAGATCCGGCGCGGTGCTGCTTGCATCAATTGACGCCGGAGCGCCGGCGTGCGCTTCAAATGACTCGAGTTGTTGCTGGTGTCCGTTGTCGAAGATGTGAAACGCTGAGCGGCTGAGCCCGTCGATGGGATTGCCGTGTTTATCCGTGACGGTCACATCGGTGAGCACTTCGCGCGTATTGGAGTGGAAGACGTACCCGCCCTGGTTCGACGGTGTTTGCGTATTCGCCGCCTGGGACCAAAATGGAACAGATAAGAGTCCCAGCAGCAGCCCCGGAACAATGCGGCGGCGACATCCTGAGTCTCGAAACATGGCAGAGGAGATTGTAAGACGAAACAGGAAGGTTGCCGTCGTAAACAAAGTTTCCTGTTCCGCTCAACCGGGCTTGATGACGATCTTGCCGAGTCATCGGCTATTCGGAGGAAATTACAACGGCGATATTCCGTATCTCACGATGGCATCGGTTTGCTGACCTGAATTTGGCAATGACCGGATGCGAGATCTGAAAAATGCCGCAGCCTATACCGACGCTAATTCAGTTTTTCACTTGTTTCTGCTATTTTGCCGCTGTCCCGAAATTCATGAGAAAAACTGCGCTGCTGTTTTTCACGCTCCTCACGACGTTTTCCGTTGCTCAGCAGTACGACACCCTCATTCGCCACGGCAGAGTTGTCGATGGCAGCGGCAATCCATGGTTCTACGCAGATGTCGGAATCATTGGCGACCGCATCGCCTTCATCGGACACGCCGGAGAAGACGTAAAAGCCAGGCAGACGATTGACGCCACCGGACTGATTGTCGCGCCAGGCTTCATCGACATGCTGGGGCAGTCCGAGACCAACTTGCTCATCGATAAGCGCGCAGTGAGCAAGCTCACCCAGGGGATCACGACGGAAATCACTGGCGAAGGTGAGTCCGTCGCGCCTCTTGCCGCCTCTGACCTCACTGAGAACAAAGACTTCCTGGAGCATTTCCATCTCACCCTCGATTGGGAGAGCCTCAGTCAATATTTCAATCGGCTGATCAAGGAAACTCCGGCAATCAATTTGGGAACGTATGTCGGAGCAGGACAGGTACGCAAGAAAGTCATCGGCCTGGCCGATCGCGCGCCCACCGCCGACGAATTGCGCGACATGGAAGAGTACGTCGGCGATGCCATGCTCGATGGCGCCATGGGGATCTCCACCGCTCTCATCTACGCGCCTTCAAACTACGCGAAGACGGACGAGCTGATCGATCTGGCGAAAATCGCTTCAAAGTACAACGGCATCTACGCCACCCACATGCGGAATGAGGGCGACAAGGAAATGGACGCGCTCGACGAAGCCTTCCGCATCGGACGCGAAGCAAACATTCCAGTTGAGATCTTTCACCTGAAAGTTTCCGGCAAGCAGAACTGGGGAAAGATGCCGCAAGTCGTTGCCAAGATCGAAGAAGCGCGAGCGAATGGACTTGATGTAACGGCCGATCAATATCCGTACATCGCTTCGGCAACTTCGCTAGGCGCGCTGATTCCTCCCAAGTATCACGAGGGCGGCTCTGAAGCTCTGGCTGCGCGTCTCAAAGATCCAACCACGAGGCAACAGATTCGCGCCGACCTCGAAAACGGCGCCGGCTACGAAAACATGTGGCGCGGAGTGGGCGGGCCGGAAGGCGTGCTGATCGTTTCAACGATTGTTCCCGAATTGAAACACTACGAAGGCAAGACTCTGGCGGCCGTTGCGCAGCTGCAGAACAAAGATCCATTTGATACTCTCTGCGATCTCCTCATCCAGAGCAAGGACGGAATCGGCGCCGCCTATTTCAGCATGAGCGAGAACGATGTCCGTCTCGCCATGCAGCAGCCGTGGGTGAGCGTGGGAACTGATTACGGCGAAGTCGCGCCGGACGGTCCGCTCAGCGAATCGAAATCGCATCCGCGGGCATATGGCAGCTTCACGCGTATTCTCGGCAAATACGTTCGAGAAGAACACGTTCTGCGGCTCGAAGACGCCATTCGCAAGTTCACGTCCCTGCCGGCACAGCGTGAACGCCTGGATCATCGCGGTCTGCTGCGCGAGGACTACTTCGCCGATATCACGATCTTCGATCCCAAGACAGTCATTGATAAAGCGACGTTCGACAATCCGAATCAGCCCAGCGTGGGGATCGAGTACGTATTCGTTAACGGCACTCTGGCGCTCGAGCATGAGAAGACCACCGGCCAGTTCGGCGGGCGTCCTCTTCGTGGACAGGCATATCAGGCCCGCGGCATCGATCCCGAGGGTCTTCCACCGCGCGGTAGCGTGCGAGGATTTGTCAGCGATACCGACGGCTGGCCACTGCCTCGGACTAAATTGGTCCTGACCGATGCTGCGGGAAGAGAGATAGGCAGTGCCACATCGGGACGTGAAGGCAAGTACGAGATTACTTCAGAACAGCCGTGCGACAACTGCACAATCACAGCGTCGCGAATGGGATTCGAGAGCCAAAAGCGCAAATTGCAGTACAACGGATCAAATCCCTTGTGGTTCGGCTTTGCTCTCGAACGACAAGCAAAGCGAAAGTAGCTGATATTCCAATTAGTAATCAATTCGATAAATCCTGACACTCTCGGCGGGCACTTCCGTCTCGAGGTTCAGCGTCGAGGTTGTCGCTTGCTCCACAGCGCCGCTGGTAAGTTCGCGAATGCGCGATGCTGGCTTTGGCAATGCTCGGGTGAACTCGACTTTCGCAGGCTTTGCCGCGTGATTAAAGAAGAACACAAAGCCACCGTTATCAGCCTGCATTTCCCGCAACTCCAGCAGAGCAGGTGCGCGAAGTGCAGGCGCGTTTAAATTTGCCCAGCGGGCGAGAATCTCACCAAGAGGATGCATATCGATCGGTTCGCGATAGTTCTCCTGACCTACGAAGCTCCCGATGATGATCGTGCTTCCCTTTCCGAAACTGTTTTCAAAGGCCACTGGAGTCCCGTCTGTGCTGTATGCGACCGGCTTTGCTGAGTGATTCACTACGGCAAAGCGTTCAAGAAATGTCATCGCCTTAAATTCCTGATCTCTCCACGTGAGGGTGAATTCCTTCCCAGGAACTAGCTCTTGCTCGCGAACGCCAAGCATCTCGTCCCACCCGAACCCTGGAATCTTCGGCTCGGCCTGACCGCGGTCATCGACCCAGCCGGGACGGGCTTCTACAAACATATGTCCGCCGTCTTTGACGTACTGCAGCAGAACGTTCGCTTCGTCCTTCGTCATCATGAGCGGATACGGCACGATGACGAGCTTGTATCTCTGCAACACGGTCTGGCTTAGTTCGCGCGAGCTGAGGATGTCGAGCGGCAGATTGCGTTCGAAGAACATCCGGTGGTATCCCGCAACCGCCTGATGGATTGCAGTCCGGCTTCCCTGCTCGTCATATCCTCCCAAGAGGGGAACCAGAGGATTGAAGATGACGGCCGCTTCTGCCGGCTGCAGACGCGATCGCAGAAGCAGATCGGAATTTTCTTGTATGCGCTTGGCAATCTCGCCGGCATGAATGCCGCGTTCCGTAAGTGTTCCGTCGAGGTTGATCAGGCCATAGCCGCCGGATTCGTATCCGGCATTCATCGGGTAAAAGGCATAGAAGTTAATGGCGCGAGCGCCGCGCGCCACCATCCCCCAGGTCCACATGTCGAAGTCACTCGATGTGACTGGCGAACCGATGATCGTCCCGTGTACACCGTATCCGCTCTGCAGCTCGCCGACGTAGAAACCGCGTCCGCCGGTGATGCTGTTGGTCAGGTCCATGGCAAGAGCTTGCCGCTGTAGCGTCCAATTGCGATCGACTGACGTGAGCTTTGGATAAAAGCTGGTGCCGAAGTAATCGACCGAGTTTTTCATGAGATAGTCGTCGCTGGGATCGTAAGGGTCAGCCAGCGTGCGCACCAGCGGCGAAGGGTTGGGCGCGTGGCTGGTCGTCAGATGCTGCGGATCGATTGCCTTCACTGCCTCGTTGCGCATCTTCAAGTCTTCTGCCAGCTTGTCGCCGTAGTAGACGCGCCAATCCATGAAATCGGAATAAGTGAGGATCGTTCCAAAACGGGGCGGCTCGACCTGCTTCCAATCGGTGAAGGTTCGATGCCAGGCTTGATTGAGGCGATCGAGAGAACCATATTTCGTTTTCAGCCACTCGCGAAATCGCGCCAGACTGCTTGGGCAATAACAGAACATCGGCTCGGCTTTGTACCCAATGCGAGCCCAGTTGAGCGCTGCCGGCTCGCTCCACAGGTCCCACGCATAAAACGCCGGACTCGCTGAAGCATGGCGAGCGACCTCCTGAAAAAATGCGAGCACTGCTTTGCGCACTCCGACGTGATCGAAGCAGTATCCAGGCGCGGCTTGCGATGGAATCGGTTGCTCATCCTGCGCGGCATAATGACCGTCTGGATACTTCTCGCCAACCCACTCCGGCGCCGAATCCACATAGACCTGCACGATAACTTTCAGTCCCACTTCATTCGCGAGGCGCAACAGAAGATCCAGATTCTCCAGGTGATACTCGCCTTCACGCGGCTCGCCGACATTCCACTCCACCCATGTGCGAACAGTGTTGAATCCGAGATTCTTGATTTTGAGCAGATCCGCTCTCCACAATCGTGGCGAATCCGGCGTAATGGCTTCGAGCATTGGAGCACGAGCTTTGCCGCCGCTGTACCAGACTGCAACCGGAAAGAAATCGCCTTGCCCCAAGGGCAATGCACTATGAGCTGTCGCATGAGTTGGCGCGTGCTCTCGATTTTCTGGATCCTTGGGCGTTCTCAAACTGCTCGCCTGCAAAATACAGCAGAGACCAATCAAGCAAATGAGGGGAGCGCATTTGCCTTGCGAAATCCAGACTTTGAGCATTTCGCAATTCTAGAACTGCGCCGCGTGAATGCCGGCGCAAAGCTGCCGCATACCTGTAGGCCGGTACCTTGGCAAACAATAGAGTCAACTCTGACCGGGCATTCTATTCCCATGACTCAGATGAGTCCTAGCTCGGGGAGATGACGAACTGCTTCGCCGTTGTAGAGCAAGGCAGATTGAACTCAACTATCAAGCCATGCGGAGCCGCGTTATGCGCACTGACGTTACCGCCGTGCAGACGCGCTACCTGCTGTGTAATGGCGAGACCGATCCCCGTACCTCCCGAACGATGCTCGCGGGCATCGCTAACCCGATAAAAAGGACGGAATATTTTTTCCAGATCGGCGGCAGGCACTCCTGGACCCTCGTCGGAGATCAAGATGCGCGAACGCTTTCCGTCACAATTCAGATCAGCCCGCACCGTGCTTCCCGGAGGCGTGTGCCGCACTGCATTGCGGACTACATTCTCAATGGCACTGTGCAAGAGCTCATGTGAGCCTTGTATCTCACAGTCCTTCGCTCCGGTCACCTCCACGTGGCAATTCTTGGCTGATGCTTCAAAGTTGGCGTCCTGTGCAATCTGATCCAGCAATGGACGGAGCGAAATCGCACTGTGCTGTGGTGGATCAACCAGGGAATTGATACGTGCCAGCGTGAGCAGCCTGCCGATCATCTCGTTCAGCCGCTCGGATTCCGTCTCGATGCGATTGAGTGCGTCTGTCGCCTCTTTGCCTGCCCATTTCCTTGCGATCTCAAGGGCAACCGTCAGCCGCGCCAATGGAGAGCGGAGTTCGTGCGAAATGTCGCGCAGTAGTTGCTGCTGCGTATCCATCAGCCGCTCGATTCGTTCCGCCATCCGATTGAAGTCGCGAACCAGATCCCCGAGCTCATCGCGTCGGTGCGCGAGAGTGGGAGCCGCACGTGCGGAGAAGTCTCCCCCGGCGATGCTGCTGGCCGCAGAGCGTATACGCAGCACGGGCCTGATGAGATAGAGAGTCAACGTATAGCAGACGAGGCCAGAGATGAGCATGGCGATCGCCCAGCGCAGCAACTGCTGGCTGGCGCTTCCGCGAAATAGTCCTGAAGTTCGCCGCGGAAGCTCTGCGATTAAAACGTACTTTTTGCCTGAAAGAGCTTGCACGTTAGCGGCAACTTCAGCGAAATTGCTCCGCATATCGATCTGCGTTTGCCCAGTCGCGTTAGCACTAGCCGCGAGCTGTTGATCAATGCTGTCGAGGGTACCCGCAAGCATCTGCATCCTCTCGCCGAGCAGTGCGGCGCGAATCCCAAAACTCTGCTGTAGATGCTGGAGCGACTGGTCGGCCGCAGCTCTGCCGCCGGCTTCATACGCTTGAGCGGCGGAAGACGCATAGAGCCCAACCGCATCAGCCGTGAGCGACTGCCGGGAGGGAGCAGTATCATTTTCAAGACTCCAGACAAATACGAACCCCAGCGCGACCAGCACCATCGTCAGCCAGAACCAGAGAAAGATTTTGAGAAAGATGCTCCTCATCGCCTAGCTCTGATTCCCTTCGAGCGGGTAGATGTATCCGACTCCGCGAATCGTCTTAATGCGATCCTCGCCGTCAGATCGCGGCCCGAGCTTCTTGCGCAGGTTGCTGACGTGCACGTCGAGGCTGCGATCGAGAGCAGAGAGTTTGCGGCCAAGCACCTCCTGGGCGAGTTCTTCGCGCTCGACGACGCGGCCGGCTGAGCGCAGCAACTGCTCCAGCAGGTTGAACTCAACTGCGGTGAGTTCGACTCTCTTGCCGGCGGACTGCACACGACGCGTGCCGGGATCCAGTTCTACATCTCCAATTTCCACTTTTTGGTTTGCATCGCGCTGAGCAGTGTCGCGCGATCTGCGCAAAATGGCGCGAACTCGAGCCAGCAGCTCGCGTGGATTAAATGGCTTCGGGAGGTAGTCGTCCGCCCCGATTTCCAGCCCGATGATTCTGTCCACGTCTTCGCCACGGGCGGTAAGGATCAAGACGGGAACACTGGATTTCTGGCGCAGGTTCCGGAGGACATCGAGCCCTCCCATATCGGGAAGCATCACGTCGAGCACGACCAGGCTGTAATCGCCCGAGAGCGCGCGTTCCAGGCCTTTCGGGCCGTCATGCGCTCCTTCTATCTGGAATCCCTCGGGTTCCAGAAATTGCTTTACGAGCTGAAACAGATCTACGTCGTCATCAACGATGAGGATGCGTTCCATAGCGATCGCCGATTCGGCCAAAACGTCTGCTTCGGAGTTTAAACAAGTCACACCTGTTAGAGGCAAGTGCAGGCCATTTGGAATCAGGGCTTTAGAGTTCTTTACATACACTTTCCGTAGTCTTAACGGTCGTTCTTCTCCCCTGTGGGTCTAAAGAGGCGTGGGAGAGGAAAAGGCAATGAAACACATTCAGCGGAAGTGGATTGGGATTTTCGCACTAATGATAGCGGTCGCCGTGATGGCGGCGTTTACGCTACGCGGCGGCGATAAGCCGATGTACACAACGCAGGCGGTACAGCAGGGCGACATCCGTCAGCTTGTGCAGGCGACCGGCACCATCGACGCCGTCACCACGGTTCAAGTTGGTTCGCAAGTCTCCGGCACCGTTTCGAAACTCAACGCCGACTTCAACACGCGCGTGAAGAAAGGACAGGTGATCGCCGAGATCGATCCTGCCCTCTTCCAGGGAGCGCTGCTGCAGGCGCAAGCCGACTTACAGAACGCGCAAGCAACTGCGGCTGCCTCGAAGGCCGAATTGCTGAAGGCACAAGCCACGGCGACGCAGGCTCAGAAAGCATTCGACCGTAGCAACGCTCTCGCTAAAGACGGCGTAATCGCGGCGCAGCAGCTCGACATCGACAAAGCGACTTCTGAGTCCGATCAGGCGAGTGTGTCTTCAGCGGCAGCAGCGGTGAAGCAGGCCAATGCGCAAGTGGCGCAGAAGCTTGCTGCGGTGAAGGTCGCGCAGACGAATCTTGATCACACCATCATCCGCTCACCCATCGATGGCACGGTGACGGCGCGCAGCATCGACGTGGGCCAGACCGTGGCCGCATCCTTGCAGGCCCCGACGCTGTTCACCATCGCGCAGGATCTGACGAAGATGCGCGTCTATGCCAAGACCGACGAGTCCGATGTGGGACAGATCCACGCCGGACAGCCCGCAACCTTCACCGTGGACGCATTTCCCAATCAGGTATTCCGCGGAACGGTGGAGCAGGTGCGCATGAATCCGACGACGGTGCAGAACGTGGTGACCTATGACACCGTGATCGCCTTCGACAATCCAGACCAGAAGCTTTTCCCCGGGATGACTGCCTACGTGACCATTCCCGTTGCACAGGCGGAGAACACGTTGGAGGTCCCGAATGCTGCGCTGCGCTTCAAGCCCGACCTGAGCGCCGACAAGCTGCAACAACTTCTTGCAGCCAACGGCATACAGTCCTCCGGTAAGGGGCGCCAGTCGCAGCAGGCGGTGGTGTGGAAGCTCGAAGGTGGAAAGAATCTGGTTCCGGTCCAGATCGCCGGCGGCCTGACCGATCACGTGAATACTGCGGTGACGAAGGTGATCGCGGGCGCGCTGAACACCGGCGATCAACTTGTGACCGGGAAGGCGGACGCCGGCAAGAGTTCGGCGTCTGCAGCACGCCCCAGCAGTTCGCCGGCAACGCCTCGCGTAGGCGGCGGCAGGATGGGACGGTAGGAGGTCTGTGATGGCAACCATACTTGCAGAACTTGAACAACGAACGACGGCAAACGAAAAGCAAGATGCTGTGATCAGCATCCAGGACGTGCACCGGATCTACCAGCTCGGCGAGAACCGCGTGCACGCCCTGCGGGGCATCAACCTGGACATTGGCCACGGAGAGTTCGTGGCCATCATGGGTTCGAGCGGCAGCGGGAAATCGACACTGATGAACATCCTCGGCTGCCTCGATCGACCAACCTCGGGAAATTATGTTCTCGACGGAGTGAATGTCGCACAGCTTCCCAAAAAGGAACTGGCGGCAATTCGAAACCGGCGACTCGGGTTTGTCTTCCAGGGATTCAATCTCCTGTCCCGTACGACCGCGTTGGAGAACGTGGAATTGCCAACGCTTTATGCCCGACTCGATGTTGAAGAACGGCAGAAGCGCGCGCGACGAGCGTTGGAGATGGTCGGACTCGGCGAGCGTCTCGACCACTTTCCTTCGCAGTTGTCCGGAGGACAGCAGCAGCGCGTCGCCATTGCTCGCGCTCTGGTGAATCAGCCATCGATTCTGCTGGCTGACGAACCCACGGGCAATCTCGACAGCCGCACGTCGGTCGAGATCATGAGCATCCTGCAGAAGCTCAACGATGAAGGACTGACGATCGTGCTGGTAACACACGAGCCCGACATCGCGCAGTATGCGAAGCGAGTAATTACCTTCCGCGACGGCCGAGTCCGCCGCGATGAACTGGTTGCGCAGCGTCCAAGCGCAGCCCAGGTGTTGGCAGAAATGCCCACAAGCGAAGAGGACTGAGGTGGCTTATGGAACTTCTTGAGACGATGAAGATCGCACTACGGGCTCTGGCTCGCAACAAGCTGCGATCCGCGCTGACCATGTTGGGAATCATCATCGGAGTCGGCGCCGTGATCGCCATGGTCGGAATCGGCAATGGCGCGCAGAAGGAGGTGCAGGACCGCATTGCCGCGATGGGCACGAATCTGCTGTATGTCTCAGCCGGTAGCGTGAACATGGGCGGTACGCACCTGGGTGCTGGCGCCACGCAAACACTCGTGTCTTCGGATGTGACGGCGATTCTCAGTGAAGCTCCGGCTGTAGCGAATGCCGCGCCGGTATCGTCTGCAAGCACGCAGCTCGTGTTCGGAAACCAGAACTGGGCCACGACCGTTACGGGGACCGAGCCTCAGTATTTCGATATCCGCGACTGGGCGTTTAGCCAGGGCGACACCTTTAGTCAGGACGATGTGCGCCGCGCAGCCAATGTAGCTGTAATCGGCGAGACGGTTCGGCAGAACCTTTTTGGGAACAGCAATCCGGTGGGCCAGACGATCCGCGCCGGTAACCTGCCGTTCACTGTAGTCGGTGTGCTCACGGCCAAGGGAACTTCGGGCATGGGCGGCGATCAGGATGATGGCATCTACGTCCCCATCACTACGCTGCAAAAGAAGATCACCGGACAGAACTGGCTCCGGAACATCATGGTTTCCGCTAAATCACAGGGGGAAAGCTATGCGGCGCAGGACCAGATCACGGCCATTCTGCGTGATCGTCACCGCATTCGCGCAGGCGCACCTGACGATTTCAGCATCCGCAATCTGGCAGACATAGCTGAACTCGCCGATCAGTCCGCGCAAGTAATGACCATGTTGCTGGCTTCGATTGCAGGCGTCTCGCTGATCGTGGGCGGAATCGGCATCATGAACATCATGCTGGTATCTGTCACCGAGCGAACGAAAGAAATCGGCGTGCGCGTCGCGATCGGTGCGACCGAACAGGACGTACAGCGTCAGTTCTTGCTGGAGTCCGTGGTACTCAGTCTGCTTGGCGGAGCGGTTGGAATTATCGTGGGAATCGGCAGTTCCATTTTGATCAACTACGTTCTGCACTGGACGGTGTCAGTTTCAATGCTGGCGGTAGGAGCCGCAGTGATCTTCTCGACGGCAATCGGCGTCGCATTCGGCTACTATCCAGCACGTAAAGCTGCGCGTCTTGATCCAATTGAGGCATTGCGATTCGAGTAATGATCAGATGCAGCATGAAAACGCCCGCAGGTTTGCTTCGCCTCTCGGTCAGAACATCGACTGAGAGCGGGCGAAGCAAACCTCTGCGGGCGAATTCGACCGCTAAGAAGGTCGTACTTTCGATTATCCGTAGCTAATCAGTTTTCTTAAATTTGGCCGCACGTTCGAATTCTGCGCGCAGCTCCGGGGTGCGGAGATTTTCCCGGATATGCGTGAGCCGCTGCTCGAGTTTCAAAATGGCATCTTCGATGTTAGCGGCATTGGTCAAAGCGATGTCCCGCCACATTGAATAGGGACTCGCGGCGATGCGGGTCATCTCGTTGAGCGAGCGTCCGCCGACTTCCTGCATCTGCGCTCTCGTGACATGCGCCTTCTTCTCCAGTTCGGCTTCGTCCTGCAGCACTGCGGCAAATGCGGTGGAGAGCATCTGCGGCAGGTGACTCGTCCATGCAACCAGACGGTCGTGCTGCTCCGCAGACAGATGAATGATGCGGGTTCCTAAAGATGCGATGAGCTCAATATATTCGTGGGCGAGATCGCTGATCTGGTCACCTTCAGGCGTAAATATCCATGCGCCGCCCGAAAACAATGAACTATCAGCATTCTCAACTCCCGAATGCTCCTTGCCCGACATGGGATGGCCGCCCAGAAAACGCGATGCCGCGCTCGATCCGAACACCGATCTAGCCCGCTTGAGGATCTCGATCTTCGTACTCCCGACGTCGGTAAGAAGTACATTTCGCGGCAGCATCGGACCAAGATTCTCAATGGAATCTATGATTCCGCCGACGTTCGCGGCCAGGATCACGACATCGCTGCCCACGCAGGCGCGGGCTGGGTTCTCCACACCGGCATCGATGGCTCCTATCTCCTGCGCCTTTGTCAGGACACGCTTCTTATCGGAGCCAACCACTCGAATGCCACGGTGACGCAGCGCCAACGCCAGCGAACCGCCAATAAGGCCAGTGCCAACAACTGTGACTTGCTTGATCATTCAGTTAAACCATTTCACCACGGAGCCACGGAGGGCACGGAGAATTGGGAATCGTACATTATCAGGGAAAGAGAGCTGTCGAGAAAGGCGCTTCGCGGAAAGAGTCGGTACCGTTCGCGGTAGCGGATGGGTGTCTCACGGATCTCCCATCCACTACAGGGATGGTACCCACGCAGGCATCGTTGCCGCTTGGTGATCGCGTCCTATCACTCGCAATGGCGAACATCCGCATTGGAACATCAGGCTGGCATTACAAGCACTGGGTCGGCAAATTCTATGCAGAGAAATTTCCCGCTTCGAAGATGCTCGCCTATTACTACGAGAAATTCGACACGGTCGAGATCAACAACAGCTTTTACATGTTGCCGAAGATTGAAACGCTCTCGGGATGGCGGGAGGCGACCCCGCGGAACTTCGAATTTGCCATCAAAGCCAGCCGGTTTCTTACGCACAACAAGAAACTCAAAGAGCCGGAGAATGCGCTCAATAACTTCCTGCCACGAGCGGAAGCCTTGGGCAAGAAGCTCGGTCCGATTCTCTTTCAGCTTCCTCCCAAATGGGGAATCAACCTCGAGCGTCTCTCAGAATTTCTCGAGGCGCTGCCCAAATACCACCGCTATACATTTGAATTCCGCGAGCTGAGTTGGTTGACTGACTCGGTATACGAGCTTCTTCGCCAGCACAATGTGGCATTTTGCATTTACGAACTCGCCGGCTTTCACTCACCGATCGAGATCACCGCGGATTGGGCGTACGTCCGTCTGCATGGGCCTGGTGGGAAATATCAGGGTAGCTACAGCGACAAGGTCCTGCAGCAATGGGCGGAACGCATTGCGGACTGGAGCACGAAGTTGCGAAGCGTCTATGTTTACTTTGACAATGACCAGGCGGGATATGCCGCATTGAATGCGCTCACCTTGAAGAAAATGGTCGCGCAGAGGCTATCAGCCGAGGCGGCTTAGTCAGTGCCGTCCGCGGTAGCGGACGGGTCCGACGCAAGTGAGAGAGCCATCCGCTCTCTCGCTGACGTACTGACTTACGTTCTTAGATCACCGATCCTTCACGGCCATGCCAATGATCTCGAACCGCGCGCCGAACAGCAGCGGCCCCGATCCAATGAACGCCCGCGCCGGCAGATCGCCTGAGAAGTACTGCCGGTAAACTTCGTTGAATTTGTCGAACAGCGACACATCGGAGCAGAAAATCTGCACGTAGACGAGATCGTTCATTTCCATGCCGGCCTGCGCGAGCACCGAGCGAACCTGGTCGAGCATAAGGCGGGCTTCCTCTTGCGGATCGGAAGGCACCTCGCGCGTTCCCGGTTTGAAACCGATGCGTCCGGCGACGTAGAGAGTATTGCCGCTTAGAACGGCGTCGCTGTAGGGCAGCCCGGGGCGTTTTCCAGGAAGGTTGAAATACTGCCGCTGCGTTTTGGGACTCACGATTCCTCCTCGAATCGAAGCTTCACTTCTTTTGTGTTACTGCGCTGGCGTTTTTCGAACGAAGTACTGCCACTTATCGATGCTCGCCGGAACCGCCAGGTCGAAAAATCCCACCATCATTTCTTCTGAGGTTTGCCCGCCCCACCGAACCGTCTGCGTCGGATCCGGATTGTGGGGATTGTTGCGCGAATTATCGAACCACGCGATCGCCTGCAGCTTCGTCCCAGCCTTCAGAAACCGAGGCTCAGCCAGCCGGTAACTCATCTGCCAATGGAAGTGATAGTTCACGCGCAGCAGTGGCTCGACGCTTCCGTCCGGATGAACGATGTCATATTCGAAGCGCTTGCCCCGCAGGTGCATGTGCGGGAAAAAGCTCAGCAGTGTAGCGTCATTCGGCAGGGTACCGAAGACCTCCACGCGAAAATTGTCCGTCTCCGGTGGAATCACGAAGCTGTGATTCACAAGCTGCAAGGTAAGCACGCGCTGCTTCGGCGGCTGTTTCGCGAAGATGATTCCGATGCTTGTCTGATCGGTGCTGGAATGGCCGTTCGTGGTGTAGTGCATCTGGAAGACGAGATCGGATCCCGCAGGAACGAATTTCGCCATTCCGTCCGGCCACTGATCGGGCGAGCTGCCCGGCGCATAGACGAGCAGCATGTCACTGTCGGTGAACAGCGCCTGGCGAACATCCTCTTCCGACGTCATGTCGGCTGCAGAAAATGGCCGCCCGATTGGCGCGTTGCGCAGCCATTTCGAATTCGGCGGCCGGATGTACACAACGGCATGGTGCACATGATCGCGGCTCGTCGGCCGAACCTCGGATGCTTGTACCCATTTATCTTCGGTGAATCCAGTCGGCACGATCTCGTAGGTGTACGGCACGTCGCCCTTAGCCGGAATCGAGACTGGCTTCGTCATCTGCAGTACCAAATCGGGATGAGGAATGTTCCAACCTTGAGTCCACTGCCGTGGTGCAGGAGCGTCTTGCGGATTGCCCGCCGGAGCTCCAGCGTCGGCCCATGCTGCAATAGTTGCGATCTGCGCGTCCGTCAACGAAGGATCGTTCGCCCACTTGCCAATCTTGGGATCAGCAAACCACGGCGGCATCTTGCGTGCGCTCGTCATTTTCTTCAACTCTGCGGCATATTTGTGCGCGTCAGCATAAGTCATGAGAGACATGGGAGCGATCTCGCCTGCACGGTGGCAGGTCTGGCAATGTTGCTGAAGGATGGGATCAATGTCTCTATAGAAGGTCGGAGCGCTCGGCGAAGAATGTTTTTGAACTCCGAGGCTGACGAGTGCCGCAACAACAAGCACAAAAGCGAACCAGGTCCTTTGCCGCATTATGAAAACGCAATTGTAGACGAGCGCGGGTCAATACCGTCCGCGGTGGCGGATGGGTGAGTAACGGTGAGTGATCCATCCGCTACCGCCGACGATACCGACTTGCTCAATGAACATCGCAGCCGCTGTGAGTTAATTTGAAGGGAGAGAATCTTGGATCTGTCGACCTCGATGAAAGCGTCGAAAATACTCTTCGGCGTCCTGCTGCTCGCCATCACCCTGATCGCTTACTTCATTCCGTACTACGATTGGGACCTCGTAGCCTATGTAGGTTCGGCGATCGCGTTGCAGGAGCATGACTCAAAGCTGATCCAGCAGCAGGCGTACGCCGCACTGCGTGCGGAACTACCAGAAGACGACTATGCCGATATTACAAATGGCTCTGACTTTCGGCACGATGTGGCGCAAAATGCTGAGGATTTTCACCAGCAATTGAAGTTTTATACGATTCGTCCTCTATACATATGGACGGTCGCCACTCTACACCGCACCGGAATAGGATATGTGCAGGCTACGCGTATCATCTCTGCGGCAGCGTTCTTCTTCATTGGTGTTTTGGTGCAAAGCTGGATGCGGCGTTACGTCGGTGAGATTCCGGCTGCGGTATGCACCATCCTGCTTTTGCTTGCTCCGGTCTTATTCTCGAGTGCACGAGCGGGCTCGCCCGATGCTCTCTCGGCACTGGTAGTTCTGGTAGGCGTTTATCTCTCAATCGAACGCGATGCAGTGCTTGTGGGGAGCGGACTCTTACTGCTCTCGCTTGCTCTGCGCACAGACAACCTACTGTTCGTTTTCATCTTTCTTGGCGTCGAGACATTTCAAGCGAGCAGAAAAGTAACCCGCGTGACTGCTGGGATGGCTGCGGTGGCTGCCATAGCAGTCGTGCTGATGATTAACCACATTGAACACAGCTATCCCTGGAGCGTTCTGATGCAGAACACTGCGACGCCAATTGTGAATCCGGCTGAGGTTTCTCCAACTATTTCTGTAAGCGATTATCTTGGCGCAGTGCACGACATGGTCGATGAAGCGCGTGAGAACAGCGTGACGGTATTTCCGTTCATCGCAGCGATCGCCCTTTTCTCATCACGAACTCCGAAGCGGCTCAAAGGTCTGGTGACGATCGTGCTACTTTCGTGGGTCGCGCACGTCATCATTTTTCCCCACATCGAAGACCGATACTTTGTCCTCGGCGCCGCGATGATCGGCATTGCGGCAGCAGCCGGTCTGTTGAAGTCGTCTAGCGCGTCAGTACCGTTCGCGGTAGCGAACGGGTGAGCCTGTGGCTCGCCGCTGCTTCGCCTGGAACTACATGATGGATCGCTGCGTGATCACACACACCCGTTCCCTACCGGGAACGGTACTGACTTAGCGATCTCATGATCGGTGATTGCAGCCTTGCAGGTAACGCCCTCCGATCCGGCCGACAAGACGGCATACATTCCATTCTCACTGTTACAATTCCCAGTTTTCGAACTGACGCGATTAAGCGAGGTCTTGAATGCGAACAGCCTTAATGATGTCTGTTGTACTTATCGCTGCTTGTCTCTTCGCACAACAATCGAATCCACCGCGACAGCGCGTACAAAAAACGCCGCCACCCACCACGCCGTCGGCACAAACGCCGACCGAACAACCTCCACAGGCGCAAGAGCCGCGGACCGCACGCACTCCTCAGCCTGAGCAGGCTCCGCCAGAACCAGCGCAGACGCGCAGACCTGAGCAGCAGCAGTCTGAAGGCGAAGGCCAGCAGATTCGTCCTATGCACTACGACATGACCGAAGTTCCACCGGTCGTGACGCATCACAGCATCCGCGTTGGTGGACACGAGATTCGTTACACCGCTACAGCGGGACGCATGCCGATCAAGGACGCCGAAGGCAAGATCGACGCAGAGATGTTTTACGTCGCATACACGCTCGATGGGGCAGATCCGAGCACGCGTCCGCTGACGTTCTCGTTCAATGGCGGGCCTGGAGCGGCTTCGATTTGGCTGCACATGGGCGCAATGGGTCCACGCAAAGTCGTGCTGCAGCCGCAAGGCTGGATGCCCGCCGCGCCATACCGCCTCGAAGACAATCCCAACACTCCGCTCGATAAGACCGATCTGGTCATGGTCGATGCCATCGGCACTGGCTGGAGTCGTCCGGCGGATGCCGCCGCCGCACGTCGCTTCTGGAACATGCGCGGCGATATTGAGTCGTTTGGCGAATTCATTCGCATGTACCTCACACGCAACGAGCGCTGGTCATCGCCGCTGTATCTTTTCGGCGAAAGCTATGGAACCACGCGCTCGGCGGGAATTGCCGGCTATCTAGCTGATCGGGGAATTTCCTTTAATGGGATTGTTCTGCTCTCAACCGTTTTGAGCTTTGAGACTCTCGAATTCGCGAAGACCAACGATGTTCCCTATCCGCTCATTCTTCCCAGCTTCACCTGGATCGCCGGTTATCACAAGAAGCTTCCTGCCGATCTGCAGGCTGATGTACCGAAAGCAGCTCAGGAGGCGCGCGACTGGGCCATGGGGGAATACTGGGCAGCGCTGAACAAGGGCGACGCGCTCACGCCGCAGGAGCGCGCGAGTGTCGTGGATAAGCTCTCGCGTTATACGGGCCTCAGCAAAGAGATCATCGAATGGGCGAACTTGCGGATCGACGTGCGTACGTTCACGCACTACTTGCTCTCCGATCAGAAGCTTCATGTCGGGCGCCTCGACGGACGCTACACCGGGCCCGATCCGAACGGCTTCATGGACACGCCGTTCTACGATCCAACCAGTTCCCAAACTGGTCCGCCGTTCACTTCCGTGTTCAACGACTACGCGCGTCGTGAACTGAATTACAAGACCGACATGCCGTACTGGACATCAGCGAATCAGTCGGGGAATTTCCATTGGAGTTGGACTGGAGTCGAGGGCTTTGGGGGTGGATATCCGGATACCGCGACGGCTCTGCGGCAGGCGATCGTAAAAGATCCCTTCCTCCGCGTGCTGGTCATGGAGGGTCACTACGACCTGGCCACGCCGTACCTCGCCGTCGACTACACCATGGACCATCTCGATCTGACTCCGCAGTACCACAAGAACATCTCGTTCACGCAGTACGAGTCCGGACACATGGTCTACTTGGATTCTCAGTCGCACGCAAAGATGAAGCAGGATTTCGTGAACTTCATCGATGCAACGACGCAGAAACGTTAACCAAAGCCGGAGAGGCGAACACGAAGGACACGAAGGTAGACAAAAGAGGTCACGGAAAATTCTCTGTGACCTCTTGTTTTGACCTTTGTGACCTTCGTGTTCGCTCTTGGTTTTAGATTGTTCGTCCCACAGCCGGGGCGATCATCCGCAGCTCCTGCATCAGATTTGAGAACTGATCTGGATATAACGACTGCGGGCCATCCGAGAGTGCCTTTTCCGGGTCGGGATGCACTTCGATCAAGAGGGCATCGCAGCCGGCGGCGAGCGCCGCGCGAGCCATAGGCGCTACTTTGTCGCGGCGACCGGTGCCGTGAGATGGATCTGCCGTCATCGGCAAATGGGAGAGCTTTTTCACAATGGGAATTGCCGAGATGTCCATTGTATTGCGCGTGTACGTCTCAAATGTACGGATCCCGCGTTCGCAGAGGATCACATCGTAGTTTCCGCCGGCCAGAATGTACTCGGCCGAAAGCAGCAGCTCTTCGATGGTGGCAGCGATTCCGCGCTTGACCAAGACGGGCTTGCGAACTTTTCCCAATTCCCTCAGCAGATTGAAGTTCTGCATGTTGCGCGCGCCAAGCTGGAAAAGATCGACGTACGGCAGCATGACTTCGATCTGACTGATTTCCATCACTTCGCTCACGATGAGGAGCCCATAGCGGTCGCCTGCTTCGCGCAACAGCTTCAAACCTTCCACTCCCATTCCCTGAAAGGAATACGGCGAGCTGCGCGGCTTGAAAGCTCCGCCGCGCAAGAATTTTGCGCCTGCTTTCGACACCTGCTCCGCCGCTGAGAAGAGCTGCTCTTTTGATTCCACCGAGCATGGTCCGGCCATCACGATTACCTGAGTTGCGCCGACGCTAACTCCGTTTGGGAACTTCACAACCGTGCCCTCAGGGCGAAATGTTCGTCCAACGAGCTTATAAGGCGCGCTGATCCGATGGACCTGCTGCACGGCTTCAAGCAATTCGATTTCGCGAATGTCAAAATCAATCTTCGCGCCCACAGCGCCGAGGACGGTCTGCTGCTCTCCGGTCGAGCGATGCACTTCAAATCCGCGCATGACGAGGCGCTCGATCACGTTATCGATCTGCTTCTCGGTCGCGCCCGGCTGCATGGCGATGATCATGTCTGGAAGCCTCTGGTCCTTACTCGTTCACTTCAAGATCAAATTCGGTTTCGCCGGATGCTTTGGCAGCGCTGGCGCGGTGAATCTCCTGCTGTTGCAGCTTGCGCATGACATCGATGATTCGTTCGAAGACATGTTGAATCTCGCTGTCGGGCAGCGGACCTTGATTGGCCTTCTTCACCCGCTCAAAAACATGCTTCTCGCGCTCGGGTTCATAAATGGGAAGATTGGTGTCGTTCTTCAGCTTGCCGATTTCCTTCGCCGCCGCCGCGCGCTGGTTGATCAGCTCTACCAGTTTGAGATCCAGTTCATCGATTTTCTTACGCCAGTCTTCTATCGTCATTTCGCTAAACTCTCCGCCTGCGCCGCCAGTCTTCCTGCACGCAACCCGCGAATAAATCTTGCCACCGGCTCAACCGAGGCCGTGCCGTGCTTTTCGATGATCGAAACAATCGCGCTGCCGATCGCTGCCGCATCGGCAAATGCTCCGACTGCCTGAAACTGCTCCGGAGTGGAAATTCCAAAGCCTACCGCAATGGGCAGCTTGGTTACCCGCCGAATGCGGCTGACCAGATCGGCAGCATCGGAGGCAAGCTGCTTCTGTTGTCCAGTTATTCCCGTGCGCGACACGGCGTAAACAAAGCCGCGCGAAAGTTCTGCAATCGACTTCAAGCGCGCATCGGTGCTAGTGGGGGCAGCCAGAAACACGGTGACGAGATTATGCTCACGCATTGCGCTGATGTATTCGCCCGCTTCTTCCGCCGTCAAGTCGGTGATCAGAGCGCCATCGATGCCGGTGTCCGCAAGCTGCACCGCAAACTCAGCGATCCCCAATCGTAGGACCGGGTTGAGATAAGTGAAGACAATCAGTCCCGCTTTGGGACGAGCTTTCCGCAGCTCAGCACCGAGTGCGATGACTTGCCTCAGTGATGTTCCCGATTTCAAAGCTCGTTCGCTCGCTCGCTGAATCACAGGCCCATCGGCGACGGGATCGCTGAACGGCACGCCTAGCTCGATCACGTCGGCTCCGGCGTCGATCATGGCCAGCGCGGTAGCGCGGGTAGTGGCAATATCCGGATCGCCGCACGTGAGATAAGCAACCAGCCCGGGGTTGTGTTCGAAGGCGATCAAAGCTTCAGCTCTTTGGTGAGGATTCCCATATCTTTGTCGCCACGGCCCGAGATGTTCACGATGACGATCTCGTCTCGTTTCATTTTGGGAGCACGTCGGATACACTCCGCGACTGCGTGCGATGATTCGAGCGCTGGAACGATCCCTTCAGTCCGAGCCAACCTGACGCATGCCTCAAGAGCTTCAGAGTCGGAGGCCGATACATACTCGGCGCGGCCGGCGTCGTGCAACGCAGCGTGTTCCGGACCGATTGATGGATAGTCGAGACCGGCGGAAACCGAATGGGTTGTGGCAATCTGTCCGGCTTCATCCTGCAGTACATACGAATATGTGCCTTGCAGAACTCCTGGCGACCCGCCTTGAAACCGTGCCGCATGTTCGCCCAATTTAGAACTTCGTCCGCCTGCTTCGACTCCGATCAGTGCAACCTGCTTATCGCGAATAAACTCGTAGAACGCACCCATCGCGTTCGAGCCCCCGCCGACGCAGGCGATCACCGCATTAGGCAGCTTGCCTGTTTGCGAGAGAATCTGCTCGCGAGCCTCGCGGCCGATGCAGCGATGAAAATCGCGTACCATTTCGGGATAGGGATGTGCGCCCAACACCGAACCAAGCAGGTAATGCGTGGTGCGGACGTTTGTGACCCAATCCCGCATGGCTTCATTGATTGCGTCTTTCAGCGTGCATGAGCCTGAATTCACCGCCCGCACTTCGGCCCCGAGCAGCTTCATGCGGAAGACATTCAGCTCCTGCCGTCGCATGTCCTCGCTGCCCATGTAGACAACGCAGTCAAAGCCAAGCAGCGCGCACACCGTTGCTGTAGCTACTCCGTGCTGGCCAGCGCCGGTTTCGGCGATGATGCGGCGTTTGCCCATGCGTCGCGCGAGCAGGCCCTGCCCGAGACAGTTGTTGATCTTGTGTGCGCCGGTGTGCAGCAAATCTTCGCGCTTCAGGTAGATCCGTGCTCCACCAAGCTTCTCCGAAAGCCGTGCGGCATAAAACAATGGAGTCGGACGGCCGGCATATTGGTGCAATAGTCCATCGAGTTCACGCTGGAATTCCGCGTCTTCCTTGGCCTGCGCGTAGGCCGCCTCAAGCTCCTCGAGCGCGGCCATCAAGGTTTCGGGAACGTAGCGTCCACCGTATGGCCCAAAGCGTCCGGCTTTCGCTGAAACTATGGGTTGTGTCTCGATCTGCCTCACCGACCAATTCCCTTCTGCGCCGGCGTCTTCGCGTCGCGCTGTCGCGAGTCGAACTGGCGGACAGCATCGATGAACTGCGCCACCAATCCCGGATGCTTGCGCCCCGGATAAGATTCGACGCCGCTCACCACGTCGACTCCCCACGGATGAAAGATACCGAGCGCCTCCTGCACGTTCTGCGCATTCAGCCCGCCGGCAATAATCACCGGCCGGCGTAACTTCCGGATTTGGGAAGCCGACTCGCGCCAGCTAAACGGCTTACCTGTTCCTCCGCGCAGCGCTCCGTGAGCGTTATCAATCAGCCAAATATCCGGATTCGACGCCGTGGAACCGTTCAGCAACGCGGCAGAAACGGCTTTCAGAATCTTTACACCCGGCTGTTCGGCACGCAGCCGATCGATGTAGTCTGCGTCTTCGTCGCCGTGCAACTGCACGCCGGTGAACTTGCAGAAGCGCGTCGTTTCCACCAGAGTTTTGAAGTCCTCATTCACGAATACGCCGATAGTTTCGACGCCCTTCGGCACAATCGTCCCAATCGAATACGCCCTACTGTCGCTCACCTGCCGCGGGCTTCTGGTCATGATGAACCCAAGCGCATTCGCGCCGGCTCGGATCGCCACATCGGCATCCCGCTCATTGGTAGTGCCGCAGATCTTGATCCACGTCACCGTCTGGCGACCTCCGCTCGACGCTCCTCGCGGGTCGCGTCGGCCAGAAGCTTGTTTAAAGCCGCGCCAGGATCCCGCTCTTTCATCAGCGATTCCCCAATCAGGAATGCCTGATATCCGGCCGACCGCAGTCGTGAAATGTCGGCTCCGCTGTGAATGCCGCTCTCGGCGACTCGAAGCGCATTCGCGGGAATCATGGTATTGAGGCGCAAACTCGTTTCAAGTGTGACTTGAAAAGTGCGCAGATCGCGATTGTTGACTCCAATAATGTCAAAACCCGCGTCAACGGCGCGCTGCAGCTCTTGTTCCTCATGCACCTCACAGAGAACATCGAGCAGAAATCTCTGAGCGGCGCGGCCAAGCTGCTTCAATTCGGCATCGCTCAATGCTGCAATAATGAGGAGCGCCGCATCGGCGCCATACGCCCGAGCTTCGAGCATCTGCAGTTCATCGACGATGAAGTCCTTCCGCAAACAAGGAATGGAAACATTCGCAGAAGCCAGTCGGAGATTTTCGAGCGACCCTTGAAAGTGCTTTTCTTCGGTTAGAACCGACAGAGCCGCCGCACCCGCCTGCTCCATCGCGTGCGCCAGTTCGGCCACATGAAAATCCGAACGGATCACGCCTTTGGAGGGAGACGCTCTCTTCAGCTCCGCAATCACTGCGGGCCCGGATCGCGCGGCATCGATCAGCCGGTTGCGAAATCCACGCGGCGTGTGTCGCTCGGCCAGCTTCTCCAGCTCTGCTCGATAGACGGCGTCGGTTTTTTCGGCCAATCGAGCGCGCGTTTCAGAAACGATTTGCTGAAGGATGGTCATTTTCGCAAAAGCGGCGAATCAAAACTGGTCTTACTGCGAGCGGAGCGGCCGAAAAGCCAGGACGGGCGGAATCAAAATCGCCAGTATCGATAATACGGGACGCACTCGCGCCATGTGCAGAACTGAGGCGCAGCTATGAGCGTGGCGGGCATGTGCAGGACATTATCAGGCAGAGATCGGGAATTTCGCAACCGCGAGGGAACCGGCAGCGGCCTGAGTTGACCAGCAACGGAGGTGAGTCACCCATGCGCTACCGCGGACGGTACTGACGCGAGAGCTTATTCCAAAGCGAGGTTCAATGCGCGACAGGAGCGGGAGAGGTCTTCGGCAGCGTGCTGACTGATTTTGCGGAACTCGAGTCCATAGCGATAGCCGTCCTTGTCCCTGACGATCGCTGTCAGTTCCACGGCACGGCGGCAAAATGGAGGCGTGAACTCCACCTGGACGAGCTGTCCTTCCTGGAGTTCCAGAACCCCATAGAAACCGAGTCCACCTTCAGAGAGGTCATGGGCTCTGCCCTGCACCACATTTTTGGTGCCCGCATTTCCGGCGATGATCTTGATCCCAAAGTCGACTTTAAACCGCGGCCACTGCCGTTCGGCAGACTTCCCCCACCGCGTAGGCCGTGTAGTGACCTCGTGCTCCATGACGCATCGCAGTATGAGATAGCTTTATGCACGAAGCAAAGCACTTAGGTAACGTGAGAAGCTGCGCAGCCACGGAGCTGCGAAGCCTCGAAGCTTTTGTCAACTACAGCCGGATCCGCAACAGCTGGTGATTCAAGGTGTTTTGCGGTTACTGTTGAAATTGTCGGAACTACGACTGCAGAAATACCAGCCTCGAGGTTAGTTTCACACCTGGACAGATTTGGGCTCCGGCCATCTTGCAACCCATCCAGCTGCTCTGGACATCCTAAATTTAACGCCGCAAGCACTCAAGGTGCATGCCCAGATGCTGACGGCGACATCAGAGATCGTTCCCCCTTCAGGAGCTTGGACGCTCAGCAATTTTAGACGCCTCGTAAAGGATACCGAACAGTGGTCATCGTTTCGATCATCCTCATGATTCTGTGGCTGTTCCTCGAATCGGCTTTCACGCTTCCTAGAGACGTATCGGGTGCGATTCTGACGGTTGCATTTGCGCTCTACGCTTTTGACTGGTGGCTGCATGCCCGCACGCGGAGGATGCGTTCCCGTCCAAACTCTACGTGGCGACGCATTGCGTAAGTAGTTCTAAAATGCTGGCTCAGTCGAGGCGTACATTTCGATGTCTGCGACGGCTCTTACCCGGCTTTCGCCGAAATCAAAAAGCTTAGTTGGTTTCGTAGTTGCTTTACCCGAAGTGACAGTCGTGACTGGCAGTTTCTCGTATGAGGCCCAATGAAGAATCACAGCAAACATTCACAAGAGACAATTGATCGGATGAAAGCTAATGCTGAAGCGGCAAGAAAGCGGCTCGCCCGTCTAAACGACGAGTACCTGCTCCGCCGACAAGTGGAGAAAGCGGCTCCGGCGAAGACTAAATCCAAAGCTGAAAGCTTTGCAGAAGCGGTAATGCGCATCGCGAAACAAGAGCGCGTAACCATCTGATCTGCCCTTCTGCTGCTTTGCGCCTTCCCGATCGGCGAGCGGATATCGCCAAACGCCGCTCCGCCTGTGAATGCAGCGTTTCGGCTGTGAGCCAACGACGTAATGCCACATAAGCAGAGTAATTTCTATCAGATTACCAACACCGAGCTTTCTTCTCAATTCGCTTCCAAATTTACCTGTACTGCGCACCTGACGTGAATTCCTGTTGATTTCCGCGTCAGACTGGGTGATGATGCGCTTACCCACCCCCGCCCAGATCTTAACTACTCGATTACGAGAGCACGAATGAAAGATATCTACGAAGTAATCCGTCAAAAAGAGGCTGAACTGCAGCGCATCCAGCATGAGATTGAGGCTCTCCGACTGAGTGCCAAGCTGTTGGAAGATGCAGCACGTCCAACGTCTGCCGCGCCAGTGCAGGTGTTCAGCACCGCTGCGGCCACGAAGCCGCAAACGTCCGCGCCAACGACCTCGTCTGCTAATGCGTGGGCAACAGCCAAGCAATTTCCGTAGACTCGCGAGACGTTGAATGGCCACATCTGCCGAAGCAGCACGTCTTCCCTATATCGAAAACGATCGTCGCAGCGCCTCGAGAAAGCCGCTGCCGATGCACAGCCGGATTGAGCTCCTGCCCGGCCGTAGCGGCGCGGCACGCGACATCAGCGAAGGCGGCATTAGCCTATTCGGAAGCGCGGATCTGAATATCGGCAGCGAGACGCAACTGCGATTCACGCTTCCAGATTCCGAGATGCAGATCGAGGCCTCAGGCGTAATCGCCTGGAGCGACGAAATGGCTACGGGTATTCGTTTCGCACACATCAGCATCGATTCGCTAACAGCACTTCAAGACTGGCTTCAGAGCTCGCCTCAGCACGGAGATGACTCCGCAACCCTGGGTGCCGACGCTGCCCTTGCGGCTAAGGTAGCTTGCCTGCGCGAGATCGCCGATCTCCAGGCACAGATCTCCTCTGACGATCTCGACGCTGACGGAGCGCTTGCGTTAATCGTGCGCCGCCTCGCCGAGCTGACGCGCGCGACAGGAGCTGCTATTGCACTGCGCGATGGACAACACGCAATCTGCCGCGCATCTCATGGCAATGCGCCTGATGTCGGTGTGCAGCTTTCGGAATCGTCACTCTCCGGCGAGTGCATGCGGACGGCCAACGTGGTGTTGTTGCGCGATTCGGAAACCGATCCACGAGTTGACGCGGCCATCTGCCGGCAACTGAACTTCCGTTCGCTGCTGATCGTTCCGGTCCTCTCTGGCGGAATGCCGGCCGGAATCGCCGAGGTGCTCTCTCCAACCCCCGGAAATTTCGAAGGCGCTGACATTCTCGTCGTCAGCTTCATCGCTGAACTTATTGCTGGCGTCGCGGTGCCCGCGGAGCCAAGCGAAGTTGTACCCGTTGAGCGCCGTACCAGCTTCGAACCACTGCTGGAAGCGGATGCAACAACTCCGCACATCGCGATGGAGGTCCCAATTCCTGCGGCACCGGTCGCAACTCCGGTGCCAGTAGTGAGGACAGTTCAATCGGCTATGGCACCCGCACGCGAGGTTTCAATCCCTGCGCCAATGCCAGTACCCGCTCGAGTCGCAACAGTGGCTTCGACCGCTGCCACTCCGCAACTCGCAAGCGGCCCGCTGCCGGTCCATGCACCCGATGTTCACGAAGAAACCCATTCAAATTCCACTGCCTTGGATCAGCGGCGGCGCCTGTATCTTGCCGTCGGTCTAATTGCCATTCTGCTGATTGTATTTGCGACATTCGCTATCTTGCGCCTGCGCAAGAACGCGCCGAGTCCGCAGGCTGCGCCGACTGCCACAGCCACGACAGTTCCTAGTCCGACGCCCGCGCTCTCGCAGCCAACCTCAACCACCGTTGTGGAGGCTGCTAAGAGCGAGCCGAAGAAGCCCAGCGCCGCCGCTCCAACGCACGCGACCAAAAGCTCGTCAGAGCCTCATACTGAACCGGCAACGCAGGAGGTTACAGTTCGCGAGAACTCGTCAACATCGCCTGCCATCGATGCCCCGCCCGAGGCGCCTTCGCTCGGCCAACTCTCAACAGTATCCTCTGCAAAGCTAGCCGCTGACATCGTTGCCGCCAACACTCCAACTCCGGGACTGACGCTGCCCCAATCGCGCGGCGTGGTCGAAGGAAAACTGACGAGAAAGGTATTGCCTCAGTACCCAGAGATGGCGCGACGCGCGGGCGTAGGCGGGGATGTTGTCCTGAGCGCTAGGATCGGCATTGATGGAAAGCTGAAGAACATTCGCGTGGTCAGTGGCAGCCCGCTGCTTCGGGAAGCAGCCATCTCCGCCGCCAGGCAATGGCGCTATTCGCCGTATCTGCTTGGCGGAAAGCCGGTCGAAACCGACACGCACATAACCATCAGCTTCAAGCACTAACACAAGCCACGAAGCTGAACGTCAAACTATCCATCTCAAAACGCTACTGGTGCGCCGGCAAGGCGAGCACACGGGGGTCATTCCAGTTTTGAGGTGTAATATCCTCGACGCGCACGGATGACAAGCTGACCCTTTCCATCGGATTCATGAGAATGCGCCATCACGTCGATCTCGCGAAAATCCGATGCAGCGCGGCGCGGCACTGGGTAGTATGCAAGCAAATACTGCGTGCGCAATTCATCGCTGATCTGCTGAAACGCTTTATCCAACTCGAAGACGCTTGAAACGTAGTAATACTTCCCGCCCGTATCGTTCGAGATTTGAATGAGTGCGTGTTCGCCCCCAGTGTTCCGTCCGGCGCTGGCTTCGACCGGAACATCAATCAAGCTGTAGACCAGTGCTTCTGACTGCTGCGCCGCACGCAGGGCCTCCTTGTAGTCGACTGTGCTCGCCGTATCACCCCCATCAGTGATCAGCACCAGAACCTTCCGGCCTTGCCGCTTCATCAACGCCTTTGAAGCGAGATAAATGGCATCGTATAGAGAGGTAGCTCCGCCCACCTGGACCTGGTTGATGGCAGAATCAATCTGGTGAAGCTTCGAGGTGAACGACACCATTTCATCTACGTCAGTCGCGAATGCATAAAGCGAAATTGCATCCTGCGGTCTAATAATTGAGTGAATAAATTTTCGTGCCGCCTCCAATTCCAAGCGAATGTCTTTGCGCGTACTCGAGCTTGTGTCAACGGCCAGCACAATGGAAAGTGGTAACTGCGACTCTTTGCTGAAGACCGATATCTTCTGCGGCACTCCGTCTTCAGCCAAACTAAAGTCGTTCTTAGTAAGGTCTCCAATCGGGGCGCCCTGCTGATCAGTGACGGTGACGTAGACGTTCACCAGTTTCACATCCACTTTGAAGGTAGGCTCGGAAGTCTCCTGAGCTGAAATCGGCAAAAGCAAGGCCGCAACCGCGAGCACAGTGGCTACAGCTCTCATTACACGCGCCCCTTCGGAGACTCCCGATCGACTCGAAGTTCTTCTGGAAAAGGTTCACCATCCGCCCAAACCACACCATTGCTGAAGTGCTCTTTTTTCCAAATGGGAACCGTTCGTTTCAAGGTGTCAATGGCAAATCGACAAGCATCAAAGGCGGCCGCACGATGATCAGATGCAACTACAATCAGAACGCTGGTCTCCCCAATCTCAAGCCGTCCAAGGCGATGGACTATGACAATCTCGCGGATCTTGTAATTCGCGAGGACCTTCTCCGCCAAGGCGTTCAACTGGCTGAGAGCCATAGGTTCGTACGCTTCATAGTCGAGAAAAAGCGTCTGCCGATTGCGTGTGCGGTTGCGAACGATGCCCTCAAAGACGACTACGGCACCATCTTCCGCGTGCTTAGTGCCTTGCAGAATCTGCTCGGTAGGAATACTCTCCCGAACGATCTCGCATTTGTAACTTCCCGGCCGCACCGGCGTTTCGAGACCGCCACTTACTGGTGGCAGTAGTGCAACCTCATCACCATCTTGTAAGCGGCGATCCGGAGCGGCGTACTCTTGATTCACTGCCAGAGCAACGGAATGGAATAGGCTAGCCCTGTCCGGAGCAAGTTCGCGATAGTGCTCCAATACGTCGGAAACTGTGTCTCCCGAGCTCAGTTCCAGCGAGTCTTCACTGCGTCGGAAAATGTCTTTGAGTACCCCGAACAACAGCACGCGCACATGCATGGCTTGTCTAAGAATACGTGAGAGTAGTCGAAAAAGACGTAGCAGCGCGATGAGAGACGAGGAACTCACTGCAAGTCAACCGGAGTGCGATCGACAAGTTTCACTGAGAAAAAGCCGCCGGGTCCCGCTCCGGATGAACCCTTCCCGGAGCTGACGTCCTGGTAAACGAAAGTAATGTCGTATTTCCTTTCTAGTACTGCCCAATTTGCGGTACATTATTTGCGCCCCCGAACAGCAGTCCCACTTTCCAATGACCACGCAGGAGTCCCCTTACGATGGGCGTTAAGCCCAAGCCTGCGCGTGTGACCAGCACGCCTGAAACTCGCCTTCCCGCTCGCGGAAAAGCGCCGAAATCGGTCAGCTTGCGCGAGACTCAGCAGGCGCTCCGCGACACCGAAAATCGCTTCCGGGCGTTTGTCGAACAATCATCGGACATGCTGTCGCTGCTCGACGAACGCGGCACCATCATTTACCAAAGCAAATCGATCGTCCAGCATCTCGGATATCAACCCGAAGAGATGATCGGTGTTTCGTCATTCGATTTTGTCCATCCCGAGGACCTGGAGACAGCCATCGCCGGATTCCGCCAAGGCCTCGAAGATCCGGCTGAAGGGGAAGCAATCGCCATCCGGCTACGCCACAAATCAGGCTGTTGGAAGTCATTTGAGGCGGTTAGCAGCCCTTATATTCATCAAGGACGCAAAGCCGGGCTTTTGGCCAGCTTTCGCTATATCGGCGATCGGTTTGAAGCCGAACTAGAGCTGCGGCGTTCAGAAGAACGATATCGGCGTCTCTTCGAACGCAATCTCGCAGGAGTGTTCAGCAGCCGATCCGGCCGCCTTCTCGATTGCAACGACTCCTTCGCGCACATCTTCGGCTATCAATCGCGCGAGCACATGATCGCTGCCGGCGACTTCAATCCGTACTACAGCCCACAGCAACGTGCCGACTACATAGCGAGACTGAAGAGTGAACGCGCCCTGAGCAACCTTGAGTTCCGCCTGCGCAAGCGTGATGGGTCAGAAGTTTGGGTGCTCGAAAACGTGACGCTTGAAAACAGCGAAGATGAAGCGATTGTCGGCACCCTGATTGACATTACTGAACGCAAACGTTCGGAGCGCCTGCAGAGTGCGTTGCATTCCATCAGCGACTGTGTCAATTCGGTGGTCGATCTGGAGCAGCTTTATCCGGCGCTCCACAAGATTGTTGGGGAATTGATGTACGCAAACAATCTTTACATCGCGCTTCTCGACGAAAGTGGCGAACGGCTGCATTTTCCCTACTTCGTCGATGAAAACGATCCGGCGCCGGTGAGCCGCAAATTGGGCAAAGGCCTTACCGAGTATGTGCTCCGAAATGGGAAACCTCTGCTCGCGGACTTCGCTAAAATCCGTGACCTTGAGAACAAGAACGAAATCGACGGCACGCGCCGTGATTGCGTCGACTGGCTCGGAGTTCCGCTTCGTCAAGGCAACAAGGTATTCGGCGTAATCGCTCTGCAGAGCCATGACACGAACCTCCGGCATAGCGAGCATGACCGCGAGATTCTCACATACGTTTCGCAGCACATCGCCGTCGCGCTTGTACGAAAGCAGCAGGAAGAGGCTCTTCGCGCCTCTGAGGCTCGCCATCGTTCGCTGGTCGAGAGCGCGGTCTATGGAATGTATCGCTCCAGCCTCGATGGCAAGTTCCTCGACGTGAATCCTGCGCTGGTGAAGATGCTTGGCTATTCGTCTGCGGACGAACTCATGGCCGTCGATATGGCGCGCGACATCTATCTGGATTCGGATCAGAGAGCAGCCGTGATCCACGCCTATCGCGAGTCTGGATGCCTGGAAAGCTGCGAGCTGCGCTGGAAGCGGAAGGATGGCAGATCGATTACAGTCCGGCTAAGCGGAAACGTCTTCAAAAACGAACACGGCGATACTCTCGGCTTCGAGATGATTGCAGAAGACGTAAGCGAACGCCGAGCGCTTGAGGAGCAGCTTCGCCAATCGCAGAAAATGGAAGCCATTGGCCGCCTCGCCGGCGGCATTGCACACGATTTCAATAACCTGCTTACGGTGATGAAGGGCTACAGCGAACTGATGCTCGACGAGCTCGATGGGGCCGATCCTTTGCGCTCAGAGGTCGACGAAATCAAGAAAGCCGCCGATCGCGCGGCCGCGCTCACCCGGCAACTTCTCGCCTTCAGCCGCCAGCAGGTACTCGCGCCGAAGATTCTCGACCTCAATGCAGTTGTCGGGAACATGGACAAGCTCCTTCGTCGTCTGCTAGGCGAGGACATCGATCTATTCACAGTGCTCGAGCCAGGGCTGGCGCGCGTAAAAGCGGATCCCGGACAGGTCGAGCAGGTACTCATGAACCTTGCCGTGAATGCACGTGATGCCATGCCAAATGGCGGCAAGCTGACCATTGAAACCGGGAACGTCGATCTGGATGACAACTACATCCGCGATCATGTTTCTGTGAAGTCCGGCTCCTACGTGATGGTTGCTGTGACCGATACGGGAACGGGAATGACGGACAAAGTAAAGTCGCGCATCTTTGAGCCGTTTTTTACCACGAAAGAAATCGGCAAGGGCACCGGCCTGGGACTTTCGACCGTATACGGAATCATCAAGCAGAGCGGCGGCTACATCTGGGTGTATTCCGAAGTGGGAATCGGTTCGACATTCAAAGTCTATCTTCCCGCTGTCGATGCTCCAGCGGAACTGCCTGCGCGCACTATGCAACAGCCGGCTCGGCGCGGCAGCGAAACCGTTCTGCTGGTGGAAGACGAAGATGGCGTCCGCGCTCTCATGCGCCAGGTTCTGCATAAGCACGGCTATAACGTTCTCGAATCGCGGCACGGCGGCGAGGCACTGCTGATGTGCGAGCGTCATTCCGGAAAAATCGATCTGTTGCTTACCGATGTTGTGCTGGAGCAGATGAGCGGACGCGAACTCGCTGAGCGTTTAATTAAAGTGCGTCCGGAAATGAAGGTGTTGTACGTCTCTGGCTATGCTGACGATGCCATCGTGCATCATGGCGTTCTGAACGCCGGCGTCGCCTTTCTGCAAAAGCCATTCACGACCGAGGCTCTGGCTCGGAAGATCAGGTACGTTCTAGACGGCCCAGCTCTCGCGACTTCCCAAAACTGACTGTTCGCTTTTGCCTTCTTTCATTTCAGATTCGAACACCTAACCAACGCTATCGTCTCGATGAGTTCTCGTAAGCTCTTCAATCACTGAGAGATATTGCCGGATGAACGGACGTGTCGCAAGCGCGAACGATGGTATCGGGCTTGCTCATTACCAGAGCGGGACCGTTTGCAGTTTAAAATGCCGTTTCCTTCGACTCATCCCATTGTCTTCCCTGCCCAAATCGGAGATTGCAGTGACCGATAGCTCTTATCTCTCATCCCTTGGCGCCGGAGTTGGCGTTGCGGCGCGGCCCAAGCGTGTACTCGTTGCCGACGATCAAGCCGACGTTCTGCACGCCATTGCTCTTCTGTTGAAACTGGAGGGGTTTGATTCGAAGACGGTCAGTCATCCTGCGGCTGTCATCGAAGCACTGAACTCCGGCGAGTTCGATCTGCTCATCACCGATTTGAACTACACCCTCGATACCACCTCCGGAACCGAGGGTCTGGACCTGATCTCCAGTATCCGCAAGATCAACGCGAACGTTCCCGTTTTGGTCATAACCGCCTGGGGAACTATTGAACTCGCCGTAGAAGCACTGCAGCGCGGCGCATCCGATTTCATCCAGAAGCCATGGACGAATTCTCAGCTGATTCAAAAATCACGCGATCTTATCGAACGCGCCGAGCAGGCTCGCCGCTTGAGTGCAGAGGTCGAAGAAGAGCAGCAACTCTCGGCAGAAATTCAGCGCAAGCTGTTATCGCTGAGATTGCCCGAGCAGCACGGTATTACAGTGAGCGGAGACTCGCGTTCCATGCGCTACGTCGGCGGCGACTATTGCCATCTCACGCCGCTCACCTCGTCAAAGTTTGCTGTCTCCATCGCGGATGTCGCAGGTAAAGGAGTTCCGGGCGCTCTGCTCACAGCGAGCCTGCGTGGGCTTGAGAAAAGCATCGTTACGCATGATGTTCACCCGCAGCAGCTCTGCAGCTCGCTGAACGAAGCACTGAGCGAGATCATGCCGATTGGCAAGTTTGTATCGTTCTTTTTTGGGATCATTGATACGGAATCGCGCACTCTCTGCTACAGCAATGCCGGCCACAATCCTCCGATTCTCGTGCATGCAGACGGAACAGCTCAGGAGCTGCGTGTAGGCGGAGGCGTTCTCGGGCTATTTTCTGAGTGGACGTACGAGCAAACGCAGCTGAAGCTTCAAAGCGGCGATCGGCTGATTCTTTACACCGATGGCATTACCGAAGTGGAGAGCCGTCACGATGAAGAATTCGGGATGCAGCGCGTGAAAGAAATCGTCGTGCAAAATCGCACCGCTTCTTCCGAAGAAATTCAGCGCGCGGTCATGAAGGCCGTAAGTATTCACTGCGAAGAGCGCTTCCACGATGACGCCACGGTTGTCGTCATCGCCGTAGAGTGATAGCAGTGTGCGGAGCCATCCTTTGTCTCTTGTGTGGGACGTTTTGCTAACCCATTCTTCTCATCGCAAACTCGACAACAGCAGGAAACAATTCGTAAAGGTGAGCAATGACTCCTGCGTGCCAAGGCACGAATACCTCCCGCGAACCGCGTAAGTAACCGCGCAAGATGGCGCGAGCACAGCGCTCGGCGGAAATTCCTTTTTGGAAGCTCTCGCCCAGACGTTTACCTTCCCATCCTCTGATCGTGTTCGTTCCAAATTGCGTTTGAATTCGTCCTGGACACACACTTATAACGCGCATGCCGCTAGGCTCCAGCTCCAGGCGGGCAGCTTCGCTGATCGCATTCAGCGCGTGCTTGGTAGCAGAGTACGCGCCGAGATGCGGAACGGGGAGATGCCCTACGATGCTCGAAATGTTAATGATCGTTCCCCATCGTTGGTTCTTGAAAACCGGGATCACGGCTTGCATACAGTCGATCGCGCCAAACAGGTTCGTGTCGAAGATTCGCCGGCATTCTTCCATAGACATAGTTGCGATTGAATCCAGCAGACCGTAGCCTGCGTTATTTACCCACACATCGATCTGCCCGAAGTGGTCACGCGCTTGACTGACCAATGATTGGATCTGACGGCGATCGCGAACGTCGCATGCGATCGCTCTGGTTCTCTCTGGGATTCCCAATCTGGTCCGCGCCTCTTCGAGACCCTTCAGGTTTCGCGAGCTCATTACAACCTGAGCGCCTTCGGCAGCGAAAGCACGCGTCAGCGCCTCGCCAATTCCCATCGAAGCGCCCGTAATGACTACGACCTGATCGCGGCAACGCATGATGTGGATTATTCACCAACCTGTTGAACTTGAAAAATGCTGACGCGAAACGCGTTCTGAGCTCGCGTGAGCGTCATTTAGAATCGGGTGGTGAGCGAACTCCTTCCTCTCTTTCCGCTCGATGTAGTGCTCTTCCCAGGTATGGCTCTGCCGCTGCACGTCTTCGAGCCGCGCTACAAAGAGCTGATCGGGGAGTGTTTGGAGCAGGACGCGCCTTTTGGTGTGGTACGCGCAGTCGAAGACGGCCTTGCCCAAGTCGGCTGCTCGGCGGAAGTCGTTACCATTGTGAAAAAGTATGACGATGGAAGAATGGACATCGTCACACGCGGTCTGCGGCGCTTCGAGATCGTTGAGCTAAATCAGGATCGCTCGTTTTTGCAAGCCGACGTTACTTTCCTTAAAGACGGACCTGATGCGACATCGACAGAGAAAAAAAAGGCTTTCGATCTTCATCACTCACTACTCCTAATGGCAGCAAGTGGACAGGCGATCCCGACATTGGATCCTCCAGACGAATTCCTCTCCTTTTACCTGATTTCGCAGCTACCGGTCGATCTCGACTTTAAACAAACGATCCTCGCGATGCCTACCGAGACGCAACGGCTATCAACGCTAATCGAATACTACGAAGCGATCATTCCCAAATTGCAAAAGATGATGCAAGCAAAAAAGAAAAGCGGTTCGAACGGACATGTGATGTAGAGCAGGCACACGTGCGAAGGTCCCCGATGCTGACAGTCCGCCTGACAAGTCCCGCCGCCGAAAAAGTACGTATGGCAGCATCTAATCACAGGAGGCTATTAGTGCCAACAGCCGCTTTCATTCCACCGTTCTCTTCAACTGGCCGCACGCAGCATAGATATCGCGTCCTCGCGGACGTCGGATAAAGGCGGGGATTCCCGATTTGGTAAGGATCGACTGGAACTCCAGCACGCGATCGTGTTGAGGCATCGTGTAATCCACGCCCGGGCCAGAATTGAAGGCAATCAGATTTACCTTGCAGCGGATGTCTTGCACCCGACGCGCCACTTCCTGCGCGTGCTCTGGAGCATCGTTTACTCCCGCAAGCAACACGTATTCGAATGTAAGGCGTTCGCGTGGACGCAGCGGAAATTGCCGTGCCGCATCGAGCAGCGCCTCAATATTCCATTTGCGTGTAATCGGCATCACGCGTTCGCGAATTTCGTCGTTCGGCGCGTTCAGCGAGATTGCGAGCTTGGGGCGTACCGGCTCGCGCGCAAAATCGAGGATTCGCGGAACGATTCCAGACGTGGAGACTGTCATCCGCGATTCCGGAAATCCAACTTCCTCCACCAGCAGGCGGACCGCTTTCATGAAGTTCTCGTAATTCAGGAAGGGTTCTCCCATTCCCATGAACACAATATTCACGCGCTCGCGATCGAGATCGACGGCGTGGTCGCGCAAAACTGCAAGCACCTGTCCAACAATTTCGCCCGGGGAAAGATTGCGCTTTATTCCCAGCAAGGCGGTGAGGCAGAACTGACAATTGACTGCGCAGCCAACCTGAGAAGAGACGCAAATAGTTGCGCGACTGCGCCGCGGAGCTTCGAAGCCCCGAAGCTGCGAAGCTGCTGAGCTTTGCGTTCGATACTGTTCCCTTCTCGTGTGTCCTGGCGATTGCTGCGCAGCGACTCTTTTCGATCTTAAGTCGTGAGATGGGGTAGGGCTTCGGAGCTTCGGGGCGTCGAGGCTTTGTTCCTCCTCGACTCCAGCTTCGCTACCGTCTCCTGCTTCTCCGAAATCTCCTTCAGGCATCCAGACGGCTTCAACCGATTGCCCATCGACGAATGCCATTAAGTATCGGACAGTGCCATCAACCGATTGGAATTTAGCTTCGATTTTCGGAAATCCAATGTGCATCCCTCCTTCTGCCAATCGGGATTTCAGAGATGATGGCAGATTTGATACTTCGGCAAGCGACTCGCGTCGCTGGCGGAAGATGGCGTCGGCGAGCTGCCTGGCGCGAAAGCGGGGCTCGCCGAGATTTTGCACAAGGTCGCTAAGTTCCTGATTTGACAGGCTCAATAGTTCCGTCTGTGGAGGGGTGGCGGGCATCTAATACACTGGAATCGGGTATTGGGCGTCGGCTTTCGGCGCTCGTCAGTCGCTATTCTTCACAGTTCACTGAAACCTAAGCGTTGCAAGTACTTACAAGTAAGCTGAGTGGAGATCAACGTCCCTATTTGCGCCTTTGACAACGCGATCCGCTTACTTCCTGGCCGAAAGCCAGCAGCCGAGAGCCGATAGCCGATTTACAATAGCAATCCTACGACTTAGATGGTTCAAGAATTAAGAAATGTGCGACGTGAGGTGCTGCCCAACGGCCTCACCATCCTCACCGAGGAGATGCAGCAGATTCGCTCTGCCTCCATAGGCATCTGGATCCGGACCGGCTCACGCAATGAGGAGTCCGAGCGCAACGGCATCTCGCATTTTGTCGAGCACATGCTGTTCAAAGGCACGACCAGCCGCTCGGCGCAGGACATTGCACGCCAGGTCGATTCGATCGGCGGCAACATGGACGCATTCACCGCTAAGGAATGCATCTGCTTCAACGTGAAGATCCTTGATGAGCATCTGCCCATCGCGATGGATATTCTCACCGACCTGGTGCTGAACCCGGTGTTCGCTGCGAAAGATATTGTGCGCGAGCGCGGCGTAATTCTTGAAGAAATCAAGATGGATGAGGACAGCCCGGATTATCTCGTCCATGAAATCTTCACCCAGAATTTCTGGAAAGATCATCCACTGGGCAAGCCGATCCTCGGCACCAAAGAGACCGTGCGGAAATTCGAACAACAGATGCTGATCGAGTACTACAGCAGCTTCTTCTATCCCGGCAACATGATCGTCGCCGCTGCCGGAAGCATCAACCACAATAATTTCGCTGATTTGGTGCGGCAGAAGTTCTCCGCACTCAAGCCCAAGCAGAACGGCTTCGTGCAACCCGCTCCACAGACATTCGCGAAAATTGTGACGCGCAATAAGAAATCGCTCGAGCAGGTTCAGATCTGCATGGGCGTGCCGGCGGTTCACATATCCGACGATCGCCGCTACGTCGCATATGTGTTGAACACGCTGCTAGGCGGCGGGATGAGCTCGCGTCTGTTCCAGAACATCCGCGAGAATCAAGGCCTTTGCTACGCGATTTACAGCGACTTGAACTCGTATCGCGACACAGGCTGTCTATCCGTCTGCGCCGGGACTTCGCAGGAATGGGCTGCGAAGGTAGTGGAGTCCGTGGTAAGCGAGTTCCGCAACCTGAAAGAAGAGCCCGTGCCGCTGGAGGAAGTCAGCCGAGCTAAAGCGCAGTTAAAAGGCAGTCTGATGCTGAGCCTCGAGTCTTCGACGGCGCGCATGTCGAACCTTGCTCGGCAGGAAATGTACTTCGACCGCTTCTTCTCCCTCGACGAAATTATCGAGCGAATAGAGAGCGTCACCGCCGAGCAGCTCCAGGAGATGGCTCGAGAGCTGTTCCATCCAGAGAAGATCGCGGTAACGGTCCTCGGCAACCTCGACGGGTTGAAAATCACTCAAGACCAGCTCGCCTGCTAGCGACCCCGCCCCCCCCGGAGGATTCCGCCAAACGCTGCCACAAAATTAGCAAATTCCACAAACAGCGAATATTACAGCGAAAGGTTTGGGTTCACAGGCGAATCCATCAGATTTTTGCCCAAAAAACGAGAAATTTCGTTTGCCGCAGGGAATTAACAGCGAAATCCCAGATTTTCCCGTAACTGACGGAAAATAAGTGACTTACTCGCATTCTCCTCCGCCTCTGCAAAACAACAGGGATCGGATCAGGGAAACCCTTCCCAAATTGGGCCAAGCTGCACCCTGGCTCAGCAACAACGCGCTGACCCGGCGGTCGCGGGGCTCAATATTTGCCATTGGCCAAGCTCTCCCCGGCCATTTGGATTCACCGCGTTTGCCTCCTGCGTGGAATCTCGTGCAAGTTTCCCAGGAGATGACATTCTATGGCTAAGGAACGCCAGTTTTTGTCAGTCGATTGGGCGTTTTAGTTTACTTTGTGGTAAATACAAACCAATGAAAGCGATACATTACCACCTAAGTCGTATGCAGATAAACTGCTGATTTGATATAACGTTATTAAGATTTCCACAGGAAAACGTGCGCTGTTGATTCAGTTGTGCTCGTAGGGCGGGCAAGCTGCGAGTAACAGGGCGTCGGGCTGATCAGAGGCCTTAGGAAGAAAGGGCGGAAGCAGCCACTCAAAAGGAGCACAATGAAAAAGCAGAAAGGTTTCTCAC